>NZ_LIUF01000002.1:600000-876301 GCF_001280425.1 Haloarcula rubripromontorii
CTTCACCCACGAGTCCGGCATTCACACCGACGGCACGCTCAAGGACGACTCGATGTACGAGCCGTACCCGCCTGAGAAGGTGGGCCGCGAGCGCCGCCTCGCGCTCGGCAAGCACGCGGGCCGGGCCGGTGTCGAGGCGGCCCTCGACGAGCACGATGTCGAAGTCACCGAAGACCAGCTCTCGGAGATCGTCAGTCGCGTCAAGGAGATCGGCGACCGCGGCAAGCGGGTCACCGACGCCGACCTGCTGACCATCGCCGATGAAGTGACCGGCGATGCGCGTGACCGGCGGGTCGAACTGCTCGGCTTAACCGCTGTTTCCGGCTCCGACACGCCGACAGCGAGCGTCCGACTCTCGGTCGACGGCGAGGAACGCAAGGAGGCAGCGGTCGGCTCCGGACCGGTCGACGCCGCGATGAACGCCGCCGAAGTGGCGTTGTCACACACTGCCGACGCGACGCTCGAAGACTATCACGTCGACGCTATCACGGGCGGGACAGACGCACTCGTCACTGTCGAAATCGAGATGTCACGCGGTGACGATCACGTTGTCGTCTCTGCCAGCGACTCGGACATCACCCGGGCGTCCGTACGTGCGATGGTCGACGCGATGGACCGTCTCGTCGCCGACGACGAGGAACCGCTCGTCGCCGACGACTGAGACCAGTCCCACGTTTCCCGGACTTCGGACCGCGACGGATTGTACCCGTTCTGCCGATACCTTCGTGCTTGCGGGTTCTATCGCCGTTTTCTCGCTGATTTCGCTCACCGGTCGCCCGCCATCCCAAATGTTTGATAATTATAATTATAGTTTAGGAAATTATTTAGTGACTGTCGGGTCAACCTGAGAATGTCATGGTGGGACTGGGCGGTAACAGGGCGTTGGGTGTGTGCGATAGGTCTGTGAGACGGTGAGACGGTCGCATTACGTCGGTTCGGGGCGTGAGCGTTCGCACGGGCGGTGGCCATGACAGACACTGAGGGCGTGTCTGCTCGGCGCAGGATCGACTTCGCCGCGAAGGTCGATCCACCGTCGAGACGCGTCTCTCGATTCGGGACACAGGTGACCACAATGAAACCGACTGACCTATCGACAACCAGGCGACGACTGCTCCGGAGTCTCGTCGTCGGGGCCGCCGGTGCAGGGCTCGGAACCTCCGTCGGTGCAGCGGACCCGACCGCCGCGGCGGACAGCGCGGCCCAGAACAGGCAACCGAACACAATCGACCCGATATTCGGGCTCGCGTCGGCGGAACCGAATCCGTGTGGCGGCGACGCCGACGCATCGTGCTTCGAGTCGTTCCCGGCGGCGGTTCGTCCGGACCACGAGGTCGAGATGCACATCGGACTCCCCGGTCTGCTCTTGGCGCTGGCCGAGCAGGGCGGCCTCTCGGAACCGACAACGACGACCGTCAATCTGGAGGCGGCCGACGGCGACATCGTTGCACGGAACCTCCACCGGCCGGACGCCACGGTCGAGATAGAGACGCCGGACGGCACTGTCACTCGCACGGTCGCCGAAATCGCCGAACTCGTCACTTCGACGGTCGGGTTCCACTACGACCCGGCCGGGATACACGTCAATCCCGGTGACGTAGTTCTATTCAGCGCCGAGACGCCGGACCACGCCGTCGCCGCATACCACGAGCGACACGGACGACAGAACCGAGTGCCCGACTCGGTCGGACCCATCGCTTCGCCGCAGATACCCGTCGGCGGGTCCTGGCGGTACCGGTTCGAGACCGAGGGCGTCTACGACCTCTACTGCCCGCCCCACCAGGTATTCGGGATGGTCATGCGCGTGGTCGTCTCCGAAGGGGACTCGGTTCCCTCACTCTCCGTCGAGAACACCGGGCGGCCGCCGGGTGAGGAGTCGTTCCTGCCGGACATTCTCGGCGGCCTCGACCCGAACGTCCCGAGTTCCCACGCAGCGCTGACGGCAGAGCCGCTCGCACCGGAGAACATCGTCCAGAACGGGACCGTTTCCTGGGAGGCTGTCGTCGAGAGTCACCGTAGTTCGTAGCGTCACATACCGGTGCCCTGACGGACTACGACGGACCGCGAATCACCTGAACCCCGCTTCGACGCCGCTCGGCGAGCACGTCTCAACTGAAGAAACGACCGCGTGAAGTCGTACGGATGTGGACGCAGTACGCTGTGATTACTTGTACCCGCGGCTGGCTTCGTGGTACTGGAACACTGTTTCCATGCCCCGAACCAGCGCGTCGAGGTCGACACTGTCCGTTTCGAACTCGCGGTCGCGAACGGACTGGTAGATGTCGGCCCACCGGTCCCGGAACTTGGCCTCGAACTGTTCGGCTTTGATTTTGTCGATGAGTTCGGCTTTCCCGTCAGGATCTTCGAGTTCCTCGGGCGTGACGAATCCTTCCTGAAGGGCCAACACGACGATTCCCGCAGTGTAGTCTCCTTCCTTGACCTCTCGTTCCCATGTCGTGAGCCAGTTGCCGATCCGGGCCATCTCCTGTAGGTCCCAGATGAGGTCCCGAACGGTGCCGTAGTCAGCGAGTTCGAAATCCGGCGAATACATGAGGTCAACAGCCGCGTAGGGGAACATTACCATGTTATGTGCCCCATAAGTTTCGGCCCCGCTGAGGTTCGCAATCCGGGGGTTCTCGTTGACGACCGCGCTGTAGTCCATCGCGTTCAGCGTCTGTCGCATATCGTACGTGAACACGTCGTAGAACTCGTTGACGCGCGGCGCGTCGGTCAGCCCCCCCTCGAACTCCCGCCAGACGCGCTCGATAAAGGAGAAATATTCGTCACTTACCGCCGCACGGCTCGGGTCCACGGCTGATGGGTCCTGAACGAGTCGTCGGGCCTCTTCGAAGGTGTCCCGGTCCCCGTCGTTCTCGACGATATCATCCAGAATCGTGACGTACATCGTGAGTATCGTCTTCTGTGTCCGGACGTGGTCTGCGTGGTCCGGATGGACAGAGGAGAGGGTAAACTCGGGGAACAGCGAGTAGATCCACTGCCAGAGGAACCGATCACGCTCACCACAGACCCGCTCGTACTCGTCTGCCAGCTCTGCAACCCGGTCCGGAAGGCTTGTTGTCCGAACCTCTTCGAGAAGGCTCTGTGCATCAACCGCAGGGGACTCGACGCTCATCGTGACTGCCCCCTAACGCTTGCATCCTGCATCCCGGCACAGTCGGTCGAATAATGACCGATTAACTGGAGTTTTGCTGGTTCTACTTTTTCGGAGTGAACGGTCACTGCCTTGGCGCTCTTGCCCGACTGCGAGCCGGTTTCGATCAGTGGGTGTCCGACATCCATACATCCGAAAGGCAAAGTTGAGCTTATAGTGGTACTGACGCGTAGCCTGCTAGTAACATACTATTAACAAGGTATTTGGCCGGTTTTAATCCGAGTTACGTACCAGTTTTTCAATTGCTACCGAAAAAGAAATATCTGCTTACTGAAAAGTGGTGCTGATGTACAACTCAGAAAAGAAAATAAGGTGATAATAATCCGCCTGTCAGCGGGACGATGCACAACATAAAGTGCCAGCAGAACAGCCGCCGGGTTACGCTTCGAGTCCGGTTGCAGCCGAAATGTCACGAGACGGTGTCACAAGCACTGAGCGGTTCCCCTCGACTTCGATGCGGCAGCCGGCCATACTGAACACCACCAGCCCGTCAGGACTCGGAGTCCCATCTGTGTCTGGGCGAAACAGCCGGTCCAGCGCATCAGGATCGATACAGTCACTGATTCGATCATCGAGGTCGACGGGGTCGACACCCAGCGTGTCAGCCACGGCGTGGACGATGGTTTCGCTCAGCGGTTCGTTGGGTGTCGGTCTGTAGACCAGTTTTGCCTGGGACATTGTTCGTCGCTGTTTGTGGTTTATTCAGTGATTGAAAAGGTGATTGTGGCTATACAGATACAGCTCGGTTGACTGGCCACTAACAGTATAGCGACGGTGTCAGCTATCGCCGAACACGAGCTCGAGCAGCTTTCGCTCGCTGACGCGGAGGTGCCGGTTGACCGTCGGCTGTGACACGTCCAGACTGGACGCGATTTCCTGCCCGGTCGTCTCTCGGGGCCAGTCGAAAAAGCCACTCAGGTACGCCGTCTGGAGGACTTCAAACTGTCTGTCTGTGAGTTGCTCTTCCAGCGCCGACCGGACTGTCCCGTCTTGCTGACTGTCAGACTGTGCGCTGTCACGGCGCGCGATCAGCGCAACGTTGGCGTAGCGCTCACCGAACTGTTCGACGAACTGCCGGACATCGGTTTCACCCGAAACGACAACTGTCACCGTGAGACCGCCCGTCGACGTTCGGATCGATTTCAACCGACCGCCCTGCTCCAGTAGCGTCCCCGCGACGGTCTGGCCCGTCACGACGACCTCGTAAAGCCCGTCCAGTTGGTCGGTCGAGATCGATCGCGCGGTGTCGACACGGGCCATCGATAGCAGCTGTTCCTCGACGACAGCCGGGTCACAGTCCGAGACAGCGAGGAAGAGGCGGAGTGCACCGTCGCCTCGCTGTACAGCGCCTTCACAGACGACAGAGACGCCGAGCCGGTCCGCGAGCTGGGTCAGGAACGACTGCGGAGCAGACAGTGATAGTTCGAGTTCGACGGTGCCGTCGCCGGCCCGACGCTGCCGGGATTCGACCTCTCGTATCGCATTCGCGATTGTCTCACCGAGTTCGGCGAACACCTCTTGGAGCATCTCATCGAACCCGTCTTCTTGGTCGGCGTACACCGTCAGGACGCCGTAGACGAAGTCGTCGTACTCAAGCGGGATACTGAGCGCCGACTGGAATTCGCGAGAGAGGGCCTCGGTCCGCCAGTGGTCGCCCCGGAGGTTGTCGGCCACTGACGGGACAACAGTCATCGATTCGGACTGTGCAGTCTGGACGGCCGGCGGTCCGCCATCGCGTTCGAGTGACAGCGAGATGGCGTCCAGATAGCTCGCGGTGTCGCCTGCCCACGCCCGGGGGACGAGTTCCGTCGCATCCTGTCGGCCGAGCCAGGCGAAAGAGAACCACTGTGAGTCGGCCAACTGGTCACACACCGCCTGTTCGATCTCCTCGGTAGTCTCCGCTTCGACGAGTACCTGGTCTATCCGGCGGATGATTGCGTTGACCTGCTTGAGCCGACGTAGCTCGCGGTTCTGTTCGCGGCGTTCGGCCTCGCGTTCTCGGAGCGTCGTCTCGCGGTCGACGCGTGCGAGTGCAGCTTCCGCGCTGGCGGCGAGCAGGTCTACCATTTCGCGCGTTCTGGCGTCGCTGTGTTGCTCGCCCAGTTCGATGTAAAACACACCGTGGTCTTCGAGCGGGAGACAGAGTCGCGTCGCGTCCGCCATCACCGGTCCCGCCCCGAGGTCGATGGGGTCGCCAGCGGCGACTTCGGCTGGACTGTCCTGTACGAACACGTCCCACACCGTGCTATCCCCCGGTCCGATAGACGCGCTTCGATCCGTCTCGACGTCGCCGACGCTTCGAAGGGTGTTGTCACTCCGGTCGAACAGATAGATCTCTACGTCGGGCAACTCCAACACGTCGACGGCAGTGTCGAGTATCTGCTCGGCCACAGCCGTCTTCGTTTCCGTGTGTAGCAGCTTCCGGGTCGACTCGTGTAGCGCCGCGAGCGTCTCTTCGAACCGCTTCCGGTCCGATATGTCACGGACGACACCGACCTGCCGGTAGCTCCCGTCCTCGCGGTCGTACGTCGTGAACTTGGTTTCTATCGGAAGCGTGTCCCCGTCAGCAGTTCTGAGGTCCGTTGTCAGTGTCCCCACGTCGCGCTCACCTTCGATGAACTGCCGTGACATCTCCGCGGCCTCCTCGATGACGGATTCGTCCGCCAGCAGCGTCGCGTTCGACCCGACCAGTGTGTCCTTGTCGTAGCCGGTCATCGATTCGACGGCGCTGTTGACCGTCTGCATCGTGAACGCCTCATCAAGTGTGTAGATGCCGTCTTCGATGGTCTCGACGATCCGTTCGTACTGTTCGAGCATCTCCGTCCGCTCGTGGCGTTCGGTGATATCGTGGACGATACCCAGATACAGGTCCTCGCCGTCCCACTGTTGCGGTTCGAACGCGATTTCGACCCACCGCTCGGTGTCGCCGGCAGTACACGACGACGTCAGCGGTGTTTCCGGTGACTCACTGCAGTGGGTACCGAGATCAACGTCACGCAGATCCGGGAAGAACCCATCTATCTGGCATCCAAACACGTCCGACGGGTCGGAGTCAAGGAGCTCACAGAGGTGATCGTTCCCGGTCCGTATCTCCCCGTCCGCGGCGACGACGACCACTGGCTCGGGCATTCGCGCGGCGAGCGTCTCCAACAGCACAGGGGGGGACTGCTGTGCCGGTGTGTCAGGTGCCGCTTGTTTGTCCTCATCCGTTCCACCGACCGGCTTCTCCATACCGTTTCACGGCACTTGCCATGGGAAAGGTTGCTTTCAGTATACGTACCAGAACGCGATACCTGTGTATCTGTTAGGTCCGGATACGGCTCAGTCGCTCCCGGCGATCCGAACCACGTCTTCGAGGCCAGACACGTCGTGGTCCGGTGTCACGTCGAATTGCGTGTCGACCCTGTGGGGTCGACGGATGAACGCCGAGTCGATGCCGGCCCGGTGTGCCGCCTCGATGTCGGATGCGTTGTCGCCGACAAACAGGGCGTCGCTGACGTCGAGGTCCGCCATCGCCCGCTCGATGTAGTACGGCCGCGGTTTCTTCCGCCGAAGGCTCTCGACTGTCGGCTCGCGCGCCCAGACGGTGTCGAAATAGTGGCCGATGTCGAAATGTTCGAAGGCGAAGGCGACGGTCTCGCGCTGGTTCGAGGAAACCACGCCCAGCGGGCAGTCAAGTCGGTCAAGCACGGACACGTCGGCGTAGGGCTGTTTCTCGCCGGCCCGGATAAGCGCCTGCTGCACCGCGGTCAGGGCCTCGTCACGAGCCCGGAAGAACCGCTCGGGATCGATGTCGTACTCCGTACAGATGTCGGTGAGTTCAGGCACTGTCACGCCGATGCTCATCGCCTCGACGTGGGCTGTCGACGGCGAGACCACCCCCAGCTCCTCGAATGCCTGCCGTGCGCCGACGTAGTGTGCATCCATGTCCGTCAGCGTCAGCAACACGCCGTCGTTGTCGAAGATGACCGATTCGTACCCCATCACCCACTCAGAGGGGGACACACGCAGAAAGCTTTCGCGTGCTCACAGCCCGAGATCCTCGCTGTCGCTTCCGCCCTGATCGAACTGCTCCGGCGGTCGCCCGGCTTCGTCGATAACGTCACCGGTTACCACGACCGGGCAATCCACTCGCAGGGAAATTGCGATAGCGTCCGATGGGCGGGCGTCGAACACCATGTCCTTCCGTCGGTCATCGGTGTACTGCTCCGCGTCAATTTTCCCGTAGAACGTCCCGTCGGCCAGGTCGTCGATACGGACGCGGTCGATGGCAGCCCCGAACTCCGTCACCATCTCGACCAGCAGGTCGTGGGTGAGCGGGCGCTCGAAGGGCTCGCCGGCCATCGCCAGCTGCATCGACTGGGCCTGATCCTTGCTGACGAAAATGGGGACGATCTCCTCGCGCGCCCGGAGCAGCACGACCGGCGTGCCGCCTCCCTCCTCGCTGACGCCGACCCCGACCCCTTCGACCGTGGCATCGTGTTCCATGGACCAGTGTTAGGCTCGCGGGTATGAAAAGCTACCCCGGCGGCGGTTTCAGGAGCTGTTCTGTGTACATTCCCTCGCCGACTGGACCGGCAACACGACGCGCACGCTAGCCATCTCATCCGGTAGTCCGGTTACAGTGTGACTGCGCTATGAACGGGCGTCGAATCGGAATTAAACCGAATTAAAACGGGCGGTAAACCATTCAACTCGGACAAATTCGCCTTAATTCGCGTTTTCCGCTTCCCTCCTTCATATGCCACTGGGCCAGAGAGCCAGGCGGAGGCAACGATCACGATGAAACTCACTACGATTGCCGGCGGCCTGCTTGCCGTGCTCGTCATCACGGGCTCGGCGGCGGCACTACCCGGCGCAGCAGGCGCACAGGCCGATGATCGCGCGGACAACGCACAGGCGACCAACGCTTCTGAGCAGGCAGCGAAGGAAACGGCGACCGCTGATGAGAACGAATCTGGCAGCGGTGCCGAGGCGGCTGACCGACGCGGCCCGCCCGCTGACGCCGGCCAGGCAGGCGACCAGCGCGGCCCGCCGTCGGACCTCCCCGGACAGGTCCCTGACTTCGTCAGCGAGATTCACACGCTCATCGAACAGAAGCAGGTCGGCGAATTCACCGGGGACCTGGGCGCACAGATAAGCGACTTGACTCCCGGTGACGAGAGCGATGCGGCTGAGAACGATAGCGTTGACGCGGACGACGTTGATGCGGAGTCGACTGACGAGACGGCTGCGGCCGACGACCAGTCCACTGACGACGACAGCGACGCGTAATCCTTCCCCCTGACCTGCCGGCGCTCCACAGACGACTGACCAAGCGCGGTTTTTTTGCTTGCTGACCTCTGAGTGGTGTGTATGGATGACACCGCCGAGTCCAGCGTCCGCGCCGACGACGGAACTGGTGACCGCACGACAGCGGACCTGCTTGCGGGTGACGAGGACTCGTCGGGCGAGATGAACCGGAAGCGGGCCCTTCTGTTTGTCTCGCCGTTTCTCGCTATCGGGCTGTTCGACCTGGCCCTGCTGCTTGGCTGGGGGCTGGACCCGCTGTGGGGATTCATGATTCTCCCGCCGATACTGTTCGTCTCGGTGCTCGGCTGGATCGCGTTTCGGACCGGATTCGCGAGCGACCGGACCGGGGATCCAGCCCTCGATAGCCACGACTGACGGTTCGCGGCGTCGGGAGAACACCGAGTGACTGCCCGCGCCGGTGCGGGTGCCTATTCTTCGAACAGGTCGTCGACGGCAGCCCGGGCAGCGAGGGCGGCGTCGTCCGCGACCTGTGCCTCGTCCTGACGACTGTCGGGCGCGTTGACGTACACGTCGACGTTCAGTACGCCGTCTTCGAAGGTGACAGTCACGTCGAGGTCCTCGACTGCGCCGACGTCGTACCGAGAGAAGACAACGTCTTCGGCGGCAGCCGAGGCCGTCTCGACGACCTCATCATCTGTCGGCATCGCCTTATGCGCCGCCAGCGCCGGGGCCGCCGGCCGGACCCGCGCCGCCTGCGCCGCCGAGCATCTGCTGGAGCTCGCTCTGGAGGTCTTCGAACTGCTCCTGAACACGCTCTTCCTGCTTTTCGAGCGTTTCCACGCGGACTTCGAGGCTGTTAACCTTCTCTTCGAGGTCGTCCTGTGCCTCGTCGAACTCGGTCTTCACGAGGAGTTCGCCGACCTCGCGGTACATGGTCGCGTCCTCGTCGATGTCGTCGAGTTCGTCGAGCGCCGTCTGGGACTCCTGGAGCTCTGTCTCGGCCTGCTGTTTCTGTGCAGCGACCTGCTGTGCTGTCTGCTGAAGGTCCTGCAGTTCCTCGAGCTTCTCCTGTGCTTCAGGCGGAAGATTACCCTGCATACCTTCAGAGTTGGGAGCCGGAGTGTTAAACCCATGCATCTAGCTCCGAACGTGGGTATCGAAACCCCGGCAGGCTCAGGGTCCGACTCGTCCGATATCGACGTAGAACGTCCGAACCGGGGGCAGAGTCAGCCCCACGCACCGATAGTAGAACGATACGGGACACAGAGATGGACAAAGTCCTGAGAGCATGGCGGTATGGCGGTGTCTGAACAACGCCCCGAGAGGTGCGGCGTAACACGTTTGCGTCTCACAGCCCTGCCTACGGTATGTCCCATCCATCACCGGAGACAGCCGCTGATCCGGACGAGTTGGTCGCTGCACTGCCGGACCCGCCGGCACCGTGGCAGCGGAGTGACGCAAACGGCGGTATCGTCGAGTATCGGATTCCGGACGACGACGGCGTCTGTGCTGCGGCCAAACTCGTCGTTCGACCCGAGCTTTTCGATGCCAGCGCGGTCCGGGTCGATAGAAAACAGGGGTGCAAAGACGTCGGAACGGGGCGCTATCCAGATATCGAAAGCGCAGTCAATGCTGTTACCACGGAACTAGTCGCCGCGGTCGGCGAATAGTTGTCGCGGCTAGCTACGCCGGCCCGTCGGTCAGCCCGGCAACCGTGGTGTACAGTCCGAACGTCGAAATGATTGTTCCGGCGAGTTGTGTCCCTGCAGTGGCGAGAAAGCCGACATCCGTGTACAACAGCGGGGCGAGCATGAACCAGCCGCCAAAAATCGTCGTCAGGACAGCCGGTGGTAAACTCGGCTCGCCGGTCACGCGGAGCAGTTGGAGGTTTCGAACGGTGAAGACGAGTCCGAGAAGCCCGCTCGAAGTCACGCTGCCGGTAAACGCGGCGGCCGAGCCGACGACGATCGGGAGCAGCGCACCAACGAGACAGCCCAGCACGCAGAGACTAGCCGAAGCCACGAGAAACTGAGGTGCGGGTTGTTCTGACACGGCAGACAGTACGGACGGTGTTTAGTAGTTCCTTATCCCAGCATAGATGGGCTGACACCAGTCCGGCTCCGATCGGCCCTACGCAACCTCGCCGACGGCTCGCTCCCGTAGCTCACCAGTCAAATGCATCCCGTGCTGGTCGATGCGCCTGACGATTCGCTTTGCCTGGGTCGGTTTGAGGTACTTGTCCTCGATAGCGGCCCGGACTACGACGCCGAAACTGCTCGTCACTTCCGCGCCGAGGCCCTGCGCCATCCGGCGGACGGTGCGGTCCTCAGAGACGACAGCCACGGCGGAGCGGTCGTCGCTGTCGCGGTGGGCTAACACGCCAGCGAGTACCGTCACAGCGGCTCCAAGTTCGGAATCGCCGAGCAGAGAGCTGGCCTGGTCGATGTGGTCCTCGTCGACGCCGGTGTCGATACCGTTCTCGCGGTAGTCGGTCAGGTTCGTCGCGGTCGGTTCGACCTGCACCTCACCGATGACTGGCTCTGGGATGACGATGTCGCCGTCAAAGGCATCCAGCAGCGACAGCTCTCCCACCTGCCCCAGCGAGTACAGCGATGTCGGCCCGACGTAGATGCGAGTCATAGCTCCGCGGCTGTGTCGGCATCGAGTTCCAGATCGGAGAGTTCGAGCTGTGTCGTCAGGTTCCGCTCGCGGGCCACGTCGAGCCACTCCGCGATAGAGAGGTCCGCAAGCTGTGCGGCTTCGGCCGCCGACACGTCGCCGGACTGGTACTGCTCGACGGCGACGCGGAGTCGGAGCGTCTCCAGTCCCTCCCGGAGGGCCTTTCGAATCGTGGTCGATCGGTCCTCGGAGAGCAACTCGGCGACATCATCCAGTTCGGCTTTCTCTTCGCTCGGGAGTCGGGCGCTTATCGTCGGCATGTTTGCACAGTCATCCGCCGTAAACGCACATCAAACTACGGGTCGGAGAACTGCCTGTCGGTCTCCTGATACTCGACGCAGAGAGAGGTCGCCGGCCAGTGAGGAGAGAGCGGCCGATCACCAATCCTTAACGCCACCGGGTCCCACGGAGAGGCAATGAGCGACGAAGCACACGCGTTCGTGCCCGGCCACATTACCGGCTTTTTTACCGTCGACCGGGGCGACGACCCGATTGAGACCGGCTCTCGCGGAGGCGGGCTAACCCTGTCTGATGGCGTTTCTGTTACTGTCAGCCGCGGGCCGGAGACCGAGATAACGCTGAACGACGAGGAAATCGAGGTCGAGGCTGTCGAGCGAGTGCTTGACGCCCTGCGGACGACGGCGACCGTCACTGCCGAGACGCCGCTCCCGCTCGGGTCCGGTTTCGGCGTCTCCGGCGGACTGGCGCTCGGCACTGCGCTGGCGGCCAACGCTGCCTTCGGTCACGGGCTGTCGTACAACGAACTGGTGACTATCGCCCACGGCGCGGAGGTCCAGTCCGGCTCGGGCCTCGGCGACGTTGTCGCGCAGGCCCGGGGCGGCGTGCCGCTCCGCCTCGAACCCGGCGGGCCGCAGTTCAATTATCTCGACGCTATCCCGGCCCGCAGCCGCGTCGAGTACGTCACGCTCGGCGAGCTATCGACGGCGGACGTGGTCGGCGGCGACACGGAGACGCTGACGGCTGCCGGCGAGCGCGCGCTCTCTACCGTCGTCAAAGAGCCGAAGCTATCGACGTTCATGCAGGCCGCCCGGCAGTTTTCTCGCGAGGCGAACCTGCTGACGCCGGAGGTCAAGGCGGTCATCGACGACGTGGCCGAAGCCGGCGGGGACGCCGCGATGGCGATGCTCGGCGAGACGGTGTTCGCGCTCGGCCCCGGGCTCTCCGACGCAGGCTACGACGCGACCGTTACCACGGTCTACCCGCCCGGGGCGACCATCGAAGACGAGGCCTGACGTAGCGAGCCGGGAAACCGGCGAACCGTCTCGCTTATCAGCGCGGACCCGTAGCCACAGCTATGGACTGTCGGCAGTGTGCCACGCCGCTTGACCGGCCGGGCGACTACTGCCTGGTCTGTCACACTGCCAATACGGACGCCGTCGTCCTCGAACTCGACCGCGAGCGGGCGACGGTGACCTCGCTGCTGGACGGGTCGGTCGTCGGTCAGCGGACGGTGACGACGACGCCAGAAGGCGAGGGGAGTGACGAGGCTGTCGTCGTCGAACTGCGGAACTTCGCCGGCCTCGTCGCGGACGAGGTCCGGCGCAAACGGCCCGAGGAGGTGTACGTCACGGGCGACCGCGATGTCATCGCCGCCGTCCGGCCGCAACTGCACTACGAGTTCTTCCGCGTCGAGGGCGAGGACCCGGTCCAGCGAGTCATCGACCGGCAGGGCGAACCCGCGCTGGAAGTGGTCGACGCCGCGCCCGCGGAGAAACTCGGCGGGAGCCACTCGACGCTCATCGGCGGCCGGTCGGGCCAGCGCGTCATCCAGACCGTCGCCGGCCACCCCCACGTCAAGAAGGTCATCCCCGGCCCCATCGACGCCGGCGGCGCTAGTTCGCCGACGGGCGTCCGGGCGAAGGCGACCCGCGCCGACGCCAACGGCAACGTCCGGGTGCTCATCCGCGACGGCTCTAGCGTTCAGGAGAACCGCGTCGTCACGACGGCCGGCGACCGCGAACTCGGTGAACACGTCCGTGCCGACCTGAACGAGGCGCTCAGAGAGGCCGAACTGCAGGAGTAGCACCCGCGCCAGGACCGGTAGTCACGCTATGACAACACCAGCAACGAGCATCGCGGCCACCGCGACACCGACGACACCAGTCCGGTGAACAGCCGGTAACGCCGTTCGGACATCGAGAAGCATCGGGAGCGCATGGAGCGCGCCGAGGGCCAGATAGCCGGCCGGCGCGACCAGCGGGAACGCGACCGCCCCGATGGCCAGCAGACCGAGTCCGACAACGCCCGCACCGAGGTAGCCGCGGCCGCGCACGGGCTGCCCGGCTCCTTCGAGGACGCCGCCGGTCCAGCAGTAGCCGACGGCCGTCGCTGCGACCCACGCGTACCAGAACGCCAGTTGCCCGGGAACGACACCGAAGAGGCCAGCGACGGTCAGCGCCGCCGCGGTGGTGTTGACCGTCCCCCAGGCGAGCATCGCGTCGGAGAAGCGGACCGGGTCGGGCGCGTGAAGCACCGTCAGCCCGACGAAACCGCCGAGTATGACGGTCCACAGCGCCGACGCCAAGAGCGCGCCGTCGGCGTGGCCCGACCACACAATCGCCTGCGTGCCGCCCCAGCCGACCAGCCCGGCCGCCGCTCCCGAGAGGAGGAACTCCGAGGCCGTGAGCCGCCCGCTCGTGGCTGGCGCGACCCGTTGAAGGCGACTGCGGAGTTCGTCGGCGGCCATCGACCGATGGTTTGCCCGCCTCCCCCTTGAGTGCTCTAGGCTAGCTCTGCGGCCAGCAGGAGGACGCTGGGCGCGACGAGCAGGACCAGACCGACGAGTAGCAGCACTGCCGGCACGACGAGCAGTCCCATGTCGGTGAACAGCCACAGCCCGAGCCCGCCGAGCAGTGCGACGAGACCGACGAATCGAACGAGCCACGTAACGATACCCTCGAATCCGGAATCCGCGACGAGGTCGACGACGTCGAGTATCTCGTCCATGTCGGTCGGCCGTTGCCGGCGGGACGTGTTAATCCCTGTGGCCGTCGGCCGGCCGGACCGCATCTCGAAGGCCTTATGTGGCCGCTCGGCGGACAACAGACCACTATGGCTAGCAAGAGCGGAAAGACCGGCAGCTCGGGCCGTTTCGGCGCTCGCTACGGTCGCGTGTCCCGACGCCGTGTTGCGGAGATTGAATCGGAGATGAACGAGGACCACGCCTGTCCGAACTGCGGCGAGGACCGCGTCGACCGTCAGGGCACGGGTATCTGGCAGTGCGGGTACTGTGACTACAAGTTCACCGGCGGCAGCTACAAGCCGGAGACGCCCGGCGGCAAGACCGTTCGACGCTCCATTCGGGCCGCACTGTCCGAAGACGAGGAGTAAAGGACCTCCGTCCCTATCTTTCAGTTATGAGCTACAAGTGTTCACGCTGTAAGCGCGACGTGACGCTGGACGAGTACGGCGGCGTTCGCTGCCCGTACTGCGGACACCGCGTCCTGCTGAAGGAGCGGTCCCCCGACGTCAAAGAAATAAACGTCAACTGAGGCGGTCGGTTCGCGGCCGACTGCGCCACGTTACACGCGGCTTTTCTGGGGCAGTCCTGCGACCGATGCGAGACCAACCACAGTATGACTGCACCACATCAGACCCACCTCACCGCCGAGTACGACAGCGCTGCCCAGGCTCGCGCTATCGAGCGAAGTATTCGTCCCGAGATCGACGATATCGAGGGCGACCGGACGACAGCGCGGCTCGGCCGGGACGGACAGCGAGTCGAACTCACGGTCGCGGCGACCGACCTCGTCGCACTGCGGGCGGGTATCAACACGTGGTTGACGCTACGCGGCGTTGCCGAAGACGCTCTCGTAGGACGGAAGTGACGAAAGCAACGTGGAAATGACCGACGCCGACCGGACAGCAGGGCGTCACTGCCGGTAGCGGTCCGGGACGTGGGCCGCAATCGATTCGGGAACGTTGCCGAACACAACCGGTGCCAGGGCTGCCAGCCGACGACGCAAGAGGCCATATGTCGCGCCGGTGAGGAGGGCCGCGGCGACGACCCACCGGAACGGCCCGTCCAGAACGACGAACAGCGGCGCGCCAACGAGTACCATCAGCCCCACGTCTGCGGGTGACCCGTCGTACAGTATCCATCGCTTCGGCGACCGCCATCGGCCGCGGACGTGGTCGTACACGGCGCGCTCGGACGTAGCCTCCCACGGACGGAGTTCGAGGCCGCCGCCGTACCGGTCCATCCGGCAGTGGAGGGCAGCGGCCATCAGAACGAAGGTGACCGCAACGAGGAGTGGTGTCTGGAGAATAGCAGCGAAACCGGCACTCGGGAGCGCCGCGAGCGTGTACCCGCTGGGGTAATGCAGCGTCCGCCGGTGGCCCGAGTACAGGTCGAGGTCGGGCAAGACGCCACCGACGAGACCGCCTGCGAGCGCGACCGCGGCGTGGTCCGGCGCAAGGACGAGCAGCGGTGTCGCAATGGCGAGCCCCGCTATCGCGTGCGTCGGCAGCATCATATACCTGTATAAGGGCCTGTCGACGGTATAAGTACGTCGCTGGGTTTATTCGCTGTCGTACCCCACTTGGATGCAATGACGGATGGGTCCGAGCGTCCCGACGGGAGCCTCGGGAACATCGACCTCGACAACACGTTCGAGACGCTCTTCCGCGATGGGCGAACAAACGCACTCATCGCGTGGCTGCTCGTCGCTATTCTCACGGCTGTGTTCGTCGAAAGCGCTCTCGATGTCGACTACCAGTGGATACTACTCGTCGGTGTCGTCGGCTTCGTCGTCCTCGTGCCGCCGGTGGCGTTCCGCGAGTGGCGTGTCATGCTGCCGTGGGAACTGCTCTTTCTCGCCTGTCTGCCAATCCTGGTCCGCGGCCTCGTCGGAGGCACAGTCGGGACCTTTGCGACGTATCTCTCGCTGGCAGCGCTGTCGCTGCTCGTTATCGTGGAACTCCACATGTTCACTGAACTGGAAGTCACACACTGGTTCGCCGTCTGTCTCGTCGTCCTGACGACACTCGCCGCCGTGGCAGCTTGGACGGTGTTCCGGTGGAACGCCGACCGGTTTCTCGGAACGACGTATCTCACGACCAACGAAGCGTTGATGACCGAGTGGCTGTACGTCACCCTCGCTGGCCTCGTCGCGGGTGTGTTGTTCGATGGCTACTTCAGACGGCGGGACCGCCGCCTCTGGCGTGTCATCCGACGGATGGTGCGACGATGAGGCTGCCCCGACCGTCGATTCAGAACCAGCGGCGGATCACTCACGCGATGCAGCTCGTCTTGCTTGCGCTGGTCGGCTACGGCATCGTCGCCGGTCAGCCAAAGCCGATTACGAACGGCGGTATTGGCCTGCTTGTTACGTTTCTCCCCGCGGTGATGCGGCGAAACTACAATCTGGCTCTGGACCCGTGGCTGGCCCTCTGGATCACGACCGCGGTGTTTCTGCATACGCTCGGTTCGGCTGGACTCTACGGTCAGATCGGCTGGTGGGACCACCTCACCCACGCGATGTCGGCCTCACTCATTGCTGCGTTCGGGTACACGACGGCCCGGACCATCGACCTCCACAACGACTCGATACACATCCCCAAGCGCGTCTTTTTCGTGTACATCTTCGTCGTCGTCCTTTCGTTCGGGGTGATCTGGGAACTGTTCGAGTTCGCGCTCGATATCGTCGCCACCGAAACAGGAGTCACGATGCCGCTGGCGCAACACGGCCTCGACGACACGGTCCGGGATACGATGTTCAATTCGCTCGGGGCGCTGCTGGTCGCGGCGTTCGGACAGGCCCATCTCACTGATGTCGCCGAAACCATCCGAGAACGGCTGTTCGTTGTCGACTGACGCTGTGTCACCGGATTCGATGGCCGAAGTGCTAGCTAGGGTAGCTGTGGTGGCCGACCACAGTACGCCATCGGCCCGACCGACTTCTCTTCGATAGGCCACACCGGAAGTTGCGTGCTATCCCCAGCCGTCCAGTTATCGCGGCCACCTTCCAGTTGATTAGTTGTTGTGTAAAAGCTGTCACCGCCGAACAGTTATTACCCCTCAGTAAAGTGGTTGAATAGCATACCAGGGTGATGATTGGAAACGACCTCGACGACGTCGCGGTTGCGGGAGCGAGACAGGCCGACGCTGCCAGTCGAGTAATCGAAGTCGTGTATCTCGATTCCGAGCCGACAGCACGGGAGCAGATACGTGAGGGACTGGCGGACCACCATGCTGATATAACGGTGACGAGCGTGGCAACGACAGATGCCGCGTTAGAAGCCGCCGCGTCGACGGATGTCTCCTGTCTCGTCCTTGACCCGGCTGGACTGGGCGATATCCCGGCCGCGCTGGTGTCGAACGACCGCTACCCGGTCGTCCTCTACACCGACGCCACTGCGACGGATAGCGCCGCGGCTGTCGTCGACGATGCGGAGACGGTCGTCACGAAACAGGGAGACGAACAGCTAACGTTTCTGGCAGAGAAAATCGTCAGCATCGTATCGGCGTCAGCCGACCGGACCGAGTCCGCGTTCCGAGATGCGCTGTCCGGAATCGAATCGCGCGCTGAAGCGAACGAGATCGCTGTCTTGCTGGCGGATGACGGAACGGTACACTGGTCGAGCGAATCGGTGTCGGTGTTTGTTGACTCTCTCGACGACACCCACAGGGTCGAGTGCTTCTACGATGCTATGCAGACAGCACTTCCCGATACGTCTAGTGGCCGTCGACAGTTACAGCGGCTCCAGAACGCCTCGACTGAGCCGGTTGCCATCCGGGTTCCGGGGAGCGACCGCGATCAGTACCTCCTCCGACGCGAACACGTGCTACCGGATGCCGCGGGCGGACATACGCTCGTCCTGCTGCGAGATATCACTGACACTGCCCGGCGTGATGCCCGCACGGCGCTGCTCGATCTCATGGTCGAGCAGGCACAAGACGGGCTCTACACGCTCGATGAACGCGGTGTCATCGACTTCTGCAACGAGTCGTTTGCGGCGAACCTCGGGTACGAGCCGACCGAACTGTGTGGCAAACACGCTTCGGAAATACTGGCACCCGGTGAACTTTCGAAGGGGCAGGCGACTGTGGAAACACTGCTTGAAGCGCCCGAACAGGAGAGTACGACTGCTGATCTGACGTTTCGTCGGAAAGACGGTACTGAACGGGTGGTGTCGATCAACTACAGGCTGAATCACGACGAAGACGGCAACTACTGTGGGCTGATCGGCGTCGCTCGGGATGTCACGGAACGCCGTGACCGCGAGCGCGAGTATCAGGAGATGACGGAGCGATTGAACTTCGCGCTTGAGGGCGCGGAACTCGGCGTCTGGGACTGGAACCCCAAAACCAACGCTGTCACCTTCGACGAGCGATGGACCGGAATGCTCGGTTACACGACAGACGAACTGGAGCCACACTACGAGACGTGGGCCGACCTCGTCCATCCGGATGATCTCGACCGGGCGGAACAGGCACTTGAGGCACTGAAGTCCGGGGAGACCGATCTGTACGAGTGCGAATTCCGGATGCAGACGAAAGACGGGGACTGGCGATGGATTCGGGACATCGGCAAAGTGTTCGAGTGGAACGACGACGGCGAGGCGATCCGGGCCGTCGGAATCCATCAGGACATCACCGACGAACGGAAACGTCAGAATGCAATCGAACGCCAGCGCGACGAACTGGCGACACTCAACGGGGTCAACATGGTCATACAGGACCTCATTCACGCGTTAGGTGGTGCCGCGACTCGCCACGAAACCGCGAAGACGGTGTGTGAGCGCGTTGTTGAATCCGACCTCTGTGAGCTAGCGTGGATCGCCGAGCGAGCGGGCGCGAACGACAGTCTCGTCCCGAAAACGGTAGCCGGCGACGATGCCGGTTGTGTCGACGATCTCATCGGTAGTGACGGCAACAACCGAGCGCTGTGTGAAACGGCCCTCGTGACAGGCGCGGTCCAGACGATACAGGACTGTGGTGACCCGACTGCATTCAAGCAGTGTGGGGCCGCGGCTCGTGAACAGGGATTCAAATCCGCCGCAGCGATTCCACTGGTGCAGGGGAACACCGTCCACGGCGTTCTCTGTGTGTACGCCGACCAGCCAGCGGCGTTCAGCGGCCGAATAGCCGATAGTTTCGCTGTTCTCGGTGAGATGGTCGGATACACGCTTGCTGCGGTCCAGAACAGACAGCTCCTGTCTGACGACGCCGCGCTTGAACTGACATTCGAATCAGAACGCTCTGATATACCGCTTGTCTCGGCAGCGAATGCGTACGGATGCCGACTCGAAGTTATCGAGTCTGTCGAGACCAAGCCGACGCATCTGCTCTATCTCTCCGTACACGGAGGGCCGCCCGATGCAGTCGCTGCGCATCTCCGTTCGCATACGGAGGTCCTCGGTTCGCGGGTCGTCCGTTCAGACGAGGCCAGCGCCGTTGTCGAGCTTCAGGTGACAGAAACCGTCCAATCACTGCTGCTTGATGTCGGTGCCCGCTGCCGGACGATAGTTGCGGATGACGGGACGCTCTCTATTACTGTCGAGGCCTCGCCGGATGCCGACTCCCGGGCGATACGGGACACAGTCTCTGACCGGATGCCAGGGATCGCGCTGACGGCAAAACACGAGCGTGAACAGCCAAGCGACATACCTGACGCCGAGACAGACCCTCGGAATCACCTGACTGAGCGCCAGAAAGAAGTCCTCAGAACGGCCTTCCTGACGGGCTACTACAGCTGGCCACGGGAGACCAACGCCGAGCAACTGGCAGAGCGGCTCGGTATCGCGTCACCGACGCTTCATCAGCACCTCCGGCGGGCGCAGCGGAATCTCATCGATGCTGTGTTTGAAATGGAGTCCTGAGCCGCGGTGAGACCGTCAGCGAGCGGGGCTGGCGCGTTCGACGGGTGCCTAGCTATCTAGGTACAGAGTTAATATAGGATAGCGTTATAAATTTTACGTGGATAAATGAATAATCAAAGGAATGGAGGGTCTCAGAGCGACCAGTGGTGTGGGATGACGCCGTCGGAGCGAACGCTGTCTACGGCGGATGTAGATGACGTGTTCGAGGTGTTGGCTGATTGGCGCCGCCGCGCCGTCTGTCGCTACTTTGCAAGGGGTGACCGGACGGCCGCTGACGTTGGGGCGCTCGCATCGGCGATCTCGGAGCTGGGGGGCACGAGTACGGTCGATGCAGCAGACACGTCACCCGCGACTATCCGAGCCCAACTCGAAGAGGAGCACCTGCCAGTGCTCCATCGGATTGGACTCATCGACTACGACGAGCGAAGCGGCGCAGTGAAGTACTGGGGATCGCCCACCGTCGAAAAGTGGGCTGACCACGCGGCGGCTGTCACGCAGCAGACCGACTTCTAACCGACCGCGAGGCGCATCTGGGGGGATGTCGCCTGTCGGAGCCGCTACTGCTTTTTAACGGGGGTCCAAACGCCGGAGCATGGACCTCCCACCAGTCGGACTCGGCACGATGGGCATCGAGGACGCGGCGGTCGTTCGGACGGCCATCGACCGTGGCTACCGCCACCTCGATACCGCGCAGATCTATGACAACGAGAGTACTGTCGGCGCGGGCATCGCCGCCGCCGGAACCGACCGTGCAGACCTGACTGTCGCGACGAAGCTCTGGATCGACGCACTCGCGGCAACTGCCGTCCGCCCGGCGACAGAAGCGAGTCTCGACCGGCTCGGCCTCGACGCCGTCGACCTGCTGTACGTCCACCGTCCACGCGGCGACTACGACCCGGAAACGACGCTGCCCGCCGTCGAGGCCCTGTGCGAGGCGGGACTGACCGAACACGTCGGACTCTCGAACTTCGACCCGGACCAGCTGGCCATCGCGCGCGACCACCTCGATGCGATTGCTGCACATCAGGTCGAGTTCCATCCGCTGTTCTGGCGGGAATCACTGCTCGCTGACGCCCAGAAACACGGCTATCCGCTGGTCGCGTACGCACCGCTGGCCGGCGGTCGCGTGTTCGAGGAACCGGCCATCGTCGACATCGCGGACCAGCACGACACGTCGCCGGCCGCCGTCAGCATCGCCTGGGTGACCAGCTACGAAACCGTCGTCACGATTCCGAAGGCGTCCTCCCGGCCCCATCTCGAAGCCAACCTCGCTGCTGCCGACTTGGAGCTGACTGATGCCGAAATTGCGCGTATCGAAGCCATCGAGCGTGAAGAAGAACTGTTCCCGGAGTGACTCCTTGCCGTCCGCCACGAGCGGCCAGGCGTGGTCCGAGACTGTCTGGCTCGGTGGTCCGCTGACCGTGTCCGTGAGTGGTCCCTCCCTTCCGAAACCCGAATCTGATAGCCGATACCGATACCGTTTGGCTACGCGTCTTTAAGTGTGCTCTTCGTAGTTAGCATACATGACAGCTGCCAGTACCACTGCAACGACAGTGCTTCAGGCGACACAGTCAGACGTGCTTCAGGAGATACAGTCGAATTTCCTCCTGAACTCCTCGCTCTGGGTGAACATCGCGCTGGCGGGCGTCGCCATCCTCCTGTTCGTCGCGATGGGTCGAGATATAGAGTCGCCCCGCGCGAAACTCATCTGGGTTGCGACGATGCTGGTGCCGCTGGTCTCGATTTCCAGCTACGCCGGCCTGGCTTCCGGGCTGACGGTCGGGTTTCTGCAGATGCCGCCGGGCCACGCCCTCGCCGGTCAGGAAGTCCTGTCGCCGTGGGGCCGGTACCTGACGTGGACGTTCTCGACACCGATGATTCTCCTGGCGCTGGGCCTGTTGGCAGACACCGACATCGCGTCGCTGTTCACCGCCATCACGATGGACATCGGGATGTGCGTGACCGGCCTCGCCGCCGCGCTCATTACCTCCTCGCACCTGCTGCGCTGGGTGTTTTACGGCATCAGCTGTGCGTTCTTCCTCGCAGTGCTGTACGTCCTGCTCGTCCAGTGGCCAGCCGACGCGGAAGCTGCCGGCACAAGTGAGATATTCGGGACGCTCAAGCTTCTCACCGTGGTGCTGTGGCTCGGCTACCCGATCCTCTGGGCGCTGGGTTCCGAGGGGGTTGCCCTTCTGAGTGTCGGCGCCACTTCGTGGGGCTACTCCGGGCTAGATATCCTCGCAAAGTACGTGTTCGCGTTCCTGCTTCTGCGCTGGGTCGCCGCCAACGAAGGCACCGTCTCAGGGTCCGGGATGGGTATCGGTTCCGGCGGAGCTGCGCCTGCAGACGACTGAGTAGGGTATTGAGACAACGGCGCTGTTCTGCCGTCTCTCCGTCGTTGCCCGCACCAACAAATGCAGAAAAAATAAGCTATATCGCCCATGTGACTAGTCTGTATGCCCTCCCCATTCGAGAACCCGATTGTTCGCTACGGTCTCCCACTAGTCAGCGCTACGGTCGTTGCGGCCGTCGCGCTCCTCTTGCTCGAAGGAACGATACGCTACGTCGCACTCGGGATCGCCGCACTCGAAGTTGTGGTTGTGCCACAAATTCTGAAACAGGCGGCGTCGAACGCATAGTCAGAGCCGGGTCGGACTTCCGTCCTCGTGTCGGTTCGGAGCGAAGCCTTTCGGCTATCCAGCTCTGTCATTCCAAACTCAGAGAGCGCGAACCGCGACGAGATAGTGTGACTCGCTCCGCTCGCCTCACAAGCTCCCGCTCAACAGTAGCGTCGTCGCCTACGGGCTCAGACGCTGGCGATCCCGCGGGAACAGCACCGCTTCCCGGATGTTCTCCAGACCGAGCATCGTCATGATGAGGCGCTCGCCGCCCAGTCCCCAGCCGGCGTGTGGCGGCATGCCGTACTTGAACATCTTGGTGTAGTACTCGAAGGCCTCCGGGTCCAGCCCCTGCTGTTCGAACCCTTCGACGAGATGCTCGAAGCGGTGCTCACGCTGACCGCCCGAGACTAGTTCCATCGACGGGTGCATCATGTCGAAGCCGGTCGAGACCTCCTCGTCGTCGTCGTGGTCCTTGATGTAGAACGGCTTGATCTCGCTGGGCCAGTCGGTGATGAAGTAGTGCTCACCGACCTCCTGCCCGAGGACGTGCTCGGCTTCCGTCGAGAGGTCGTCGCCCCACACCAGCGGCTCGTCGAGTTCGCCTGTGGCGTTGATCTTGTCGAGTGCCTCCTCGTAGGTGAGCCGCGGGAAGTCGCCCTCCGGCGCTGCGAACTCGTCTTCGAGGCCGAGCGCTTCGAGTTCGTCCTGGCAGTTTTCGGCGACGCCCTCGTAGGCAGACTTGACGACGTGTTCGCAGGCGTCCATCGCCTCGGTGTGGTCGTAGAAGGCCGACTCGAAGTCGATGGAGGTCGCCTCGTTGAGGTGCCGTGGCGTGTTGTGTTCCTCGGCGCGGAAGATCGGGCCGATTTCGAAGACGCGTTCGAGGCCGGAGCCGACCATCAGCTGCTTGAACAGCTGTGGGCTCTGGTTCATGAACGCTTCCTGCCCGAAGTACGTGATCGGGAACAGTTCGGTGCCGCCCTCGGTCCCCGTGGCGACGATCTTCGGCGTGTTGATCTCCGTGCAGTTGAGGTCGCGGAACGCCTCGCGTACCGAGCGGAGGACTTCCGCGCGGATCTCGAAGATGGCCTTCACTTCGTCCTTGCGGAGGTCGAGCGTCCGGTTGTCGAGGCGGGTCGGTAGTTCGGCGTCGACCTTGCCTGACGGGTCGAGGGGCAGTTCGGGGTCGGCTTCCGAAATCACGTCGACGGACTCCGGCGTGACTTCGACACCGGTGGGCGCGCGCGGTTCCTCTTCGACAGCGCCGGTCACCGAGATGACCGATTCGCGCTGGACGTTCAGTCCCGTTTCCACGAGGTCGTCGTCCATCTCGTCTTTCTCGAACTTGACCTGTATCTTGCCGGTGGTGTCTCGAAGGATAAGGAAGGCAATACCACCGAGATCTCGGATCTCGTGGACCCAGCCGGCGACGGTGACCGTGTCACCCGGCGTCGCGTCCGCCGTGTAGGTTCGGTTTTCCATGGACGTTCGTTCTTGTGGCCGGAACTTAAGAACAGTCTTTCGAGGTGAGGACGCAAGTCGTTCTCGGCTGGGATGGGAGTGAAAACTTCACCAGTACTTTTCAGGCCCGACCGAAGCGGTAGCTCGGTGCCATTTGAACGTATAAACAGTTGATAGTGTGTTTTATGTGATATACTTTCAAACCCGACCACATGGCCCTCCCCCGATGGTTTCCCGTTGCGCGGAAAGAGGCAGTCGCGCTACTCAAATCGAAAGGAACCTGGCTACTTGCTCCCCTGCTCGTCGTCTGGGGCTACGGTCCCACTTACATTAGTTGGGACATCCTTGGTCCGGACGTTACGGTCGGGTTCGTTCAGGCGGCCGGGTCCACGCTGCTCCCACTCTGTGTCCTGTTACTCACGTATCGGTCGATTGTCAAAGAGCGCACGTCGGGGAGCTTGAAATTCCTGCTTGGACTGCCCCTCACGCGAACTGATATTCTCATCGGCAAGGTCTTCGGTCGGAGCGTCGGCGCAGTGCTTCCATTTGCCCTCGCAGCGGTCATTCTCGGCGTGATTGGCGGTGTCAAGTTCGGGCTGTTCTCCCCGCTGCGTTTTATCGGCGTGTTTCTGGTGACGGTGCTGTACATCGCTGTACTCGTGTCAATCGCAACAGCGGCATCAGCAGTGACGACCAGCACAGTCCGTGTCACCGCCGTGCTGTTCGGCGGTTTCTTTCTGCTGCTGACACTGGGATGGAAAATCGTTGGTGTCCGGCTCTACTCAGCTGTGACCGGGAACGCAGTGAATCCGCTCGAACCGCCCGCCGACGGCCTGTTGTTCGCTATCCTTCGGATTTCACCGGGGCGTGCGTACCGAACCGTAACGAACTGGATACTCGGACTGGCAAACTCCGGCGGCCAGTACACGTCAGTCGCCACGGTACTGTATCCCGGGCACTCGATCAACGAGTACGTGGTTGACACAGCCTTCAGTGGACAGTCAGTCCCAGCCTACCTGCACGAGTCGGTCGCTCTCGTCGTATTGCTTCTCTGGGGAGTCATCCCGCTCGCACTGGCCAGCTATCGATTCAACCGGGGTGACCTCGCGTGACGCCGCCGGCAATCGAGACGGAGGGGCTTTCGAAACAGTACGGCGAGGTTGATGCGCTCGATGCACTGAACATGACCGTAGCGCAGGGCGAGGTGTACGGTTTTCTCGGCCCGAACGGCGCCGGGAAGTCGACCACGATCAATCTGCTGATGGACTACGTCAAACCAACGTCGGGGACCGCGCGCGTGCTGGGTCACGACCCGTGGACCGATGTCGTCGCCTGCCACCAGCGCGTTGGTATCTGCCCCGACCGCTTCGAAACATACGAGTCGCTGTCCGCGCGGCGGCATCTCGAACTGGTGATCGATACGAAGCGTGCGGACGACGACCCGCGAGCACTGCTTGAGCGCGTTGGGTTGGCTGATGCTATCGAAAGACCCGCCGGTGAGTTCTCACAGGGGATGGAACAGCGGTTAGCACTCGCCATGAGTCTCGTCGGGGAGCCGGACCTCCTGATTCTCGACGAGCCGTTCACCGGGCTTGACCCCCACGGCGTCGCGCTGGTGCGAGATGTTGTCGAATCGGAGTCCGACCGCGGTGCGACGGTCTTCTTTTCCAGTCACGTCCTCGGACAGGTCGATCTGGTCTGTGACCGTGTCGGGATTCTGTACAAGGGGACCCTCATTGCAGAAGGCACGCTGCCGGCGCTCCGAGACACCTGCGGCCTCTCGTCCGATGCGACGGTCGAAGACATCTTCATGACGCTGACTGATGGCTCCGCTCACGTTACCGAGGTGGACGGATGAACCGCCGCCGGTATCTGGCTGTGTCGACGGCGGTGCTGTCCGGACTCGCTGGCTGTCTGGGCGACACTGAGTACACGATCTCCAGCGTGGAGACCGAAGCTGATTCGCACCCGCTGGCACTGGATGTGACAGTGATTGATCGGGGCATCGCAATCGAAAGCCCCGGTCGGCTGGATATAACCCTCCGAAACACTGGGACACAGGACGTTACAATAAAGAACACTGGCGTCTGGCCACTCGGAATGTTAGGGCTGACGCTAGCGGGTGAGTCAGTGTCCGCTGACATTCTCCTGTTGACTGATGCGTATGAGCAGTCAAATGCTGTCGAGGTACGGCCAAACGGAGCGAGAAGAGACAGCGACCCAATCACCGGAACACTGGCGACTGCTGAATCTATTCAGCGGCAGTACGAACTCATCGGGCGGCGGGTTTCAACCGCCGGCACGTACACGCTGCAGGGCTACTTTGACGACGTTCCGCTATCCTACCGCACTGGCGAGGATACCGACTGGGTCGCGTACCACCCGACAGTAACTGTGACACTCACCGAACAGTCGGTGCTTTCCTGAGACACAGCGGCGTCTGTGCCTCGAATCCGCACAGCGGGGCGTCGTGCTGCTGGCGAGTCAGCGGGGAGTGCCGGACAATACCGTCGCGTCCAGGCCAATATCCTGAACTTTTGTACTGGTAGCCGTCGAAACAGTCGATATGGCCGACGCGGAGTACCCTATCGACGACCTGGACCGGAACATCATCTATGCACTACAGCAGGATGCGAGACATACTTCGGCGAGTGAAATTGCCGAGTCGCTCGATGTCTCCGCACGAACGGTCCGGAACCGTATCACGAAGCTCGAAGAGGCCGGCGTCATTGCGGGCTACGATGTCGATGTCGATTATGAGGCCGCGGGGTATCAACTCCATACGCTCATCGTCTGTACGGCACCAATCCACGAGCGCGAGGAGGTCGCGCAGCGGGCACTCGACGTCTCCGGCGTCGTCGCTATCCGGGAGGTCATGACTGGGGCCGACAACGTCCACGTCGAGGTGGTCGGAACCGACGGCAACGACCTGAGCCGCATCGGCAGGGACCTCAACGATATCGGACTGGAAGTCGTCGACGAGGACCTCATTCGGAACGAGTACACTCGGCCGTTTCACCAGTTCGGGCACAACGAGGCCGAGGGTGAGTCTACATAGTATACTCTTCCGAAAATAGATTATATAGCTACAATAATCCGGAATCGGAACTATTTCCTAGATATTTATCGGTTTCCGGAATTGATGTTG
Source organism: Haloarcula rubripromontorii (assembly GCF_001280425.1). Lineage (NCBI taxonomy): Archaea > Methanobacteriati > Methanobacteriota > Halobacteria > Halobacteriales > Haloarculaceae > Haloarcula > Haloarcula rubripromontorii. The sequence goes on from NZ_LIUF01000002.1 coordinate 627,176, forward strand.
GTGTACTGGCCGGGTAGCTCTGGCCGCTACGAACCCAATGATATCTCCTACCGGACTCCGCGAACGAGTGGACGACGACATCGACCCCCCGTCAGTACTGGTCATCAGCGACCGGTACGTCGGGTCTGCGGTAGTAACGACGTTAGGTCGTGGCACCGATGTCTGTCTCGTCACCGACCACGACGGCGTTGCCGGGCAAACGCCCGACGACGCCCGCGTGGTAGTCGGTGACGGGCGGGAGCGTGCTGTTCTCCGAGACGCCGGGGCTCAAACGACTGACATCGCCCTGATCTCGATGCAGACCGACCACGGGGCGTTCCTCGTGACACAACTGCTTCGGACGCAATTCGATGTCGAAACCGTAGTCGTTGTACTGAACGACCCGCAGCATCGACCGGCGTTCGAGTCGGTCGGTTCCGAGGTGGTCTGTGGTTCCCAAGTCTTGGCAGCCGAGCTTGAACGGACTGTCGAAACAGCGTTCAAAACGCTCGAAACCGCGAAATAATGGCCAAGGATCTGGAACGCGATCTCGGACTGCTGTCAGTGGTAGCGATATCAATCGGCGCAATGGTCGGCAGCGGCATCTTCATCCTGCCGGCGCTGGCGGTGAAAGACGCCGGGGCCGGTATCATCGTTGCCTACCTTCTCGCGGGCGTGCTCGTGCTGCCCGCCGCACTCAGCAAGGCCGAAATGGCGACAGCAATGCCGGAGGCCGGCGGCACGTACGTCTATATCGAGCGGTCGATGGGGCCGCTGCTTGGAACGGTCTCCGGCCTCGGCACGTGGTTTTCGCTCTCGTTCAAGGGCGCGCTCGCGCTCGTCGGCGGCGTGCCGTACCTCGTCCTGCTCTTCGATCTGCCGATCCGGCCGGTTGCGATCACGCTGGCCGTCGTTCTTGTCCTCGTCAACATCCTCGGCGCGGAGCAGACCGGCCGACTCCAGATCGGCATCGTCGCGGTGATGCTCGTAGCGATTGGCTGGTTCGTCGCTGGTGGCGGGCCGGCAGTCAACACCGCGACGTACGGTGGGATGTGGGACTACGGTGTCGAAGGAATCTTCGCCGCAACCGGCCTCGTGTTCGTCTCCTTCGCCGGCGTGACGAAGATTGCCTCTATCGCCGAGGAGGTCGAAGACCCGGACCGCGTCATCCCGCTTGGAATGCTTGGATCGCTCGCCTTCACTACGCTGCTGTACGTGCTTGTCGTCGCCGTCGTCGTCGGCGTCATCCCGCTCGACCAGCTCGCCGGGAGCACGACGCCCATTGCGGACGCGGCAGAGACGACGCTCGGCACAGCTGGTGTCGCGGCCGTCGTTCTGGCGGCGATTCTGGCGCTGGTCAGTACAGCTAACGCCGGTATCCTCTCCTCCTCGCGCTACCCGTTCGCCATGAGCCGTGATGGGCTCGCGCCCGATCTGCTCAGCACGGTCAGCGACCGCTTTGGCACGCCGGTGACCGCCATCACGCTGACCGGCGGCGTGATGTTGCTGCTTATCCTCTTCGTTCCGATTCTGGAGATTGCGAAGCTCGCGAGCGCGTTCAAGATCCTCGTGTTCGCGCTCATCAACGTCGCGCTCATCGGCTTCCGTGAGAGCGACGCCCCCGACTATGACCCCTCCTTCGAGGTACCGCTCTACCCGTGGACGCCGATATTCGGCACCCTCACCGGATTCGCCCTGCTGACGCAGATGGGTCCGGTTGCGATAGTCGGGGCCGTCGGCATTGTCGTCGGCAGTGTCGTCTGGTATCTGGGCTACGTCCGACCGCGAGTCACCAGAGAGGGCGCGATCAAGGAGTCCGTCCGCCGGAGCATCGGCGACCGCGCGCTCGACCGGACCGAGGAGACGCTCGACGAGACGGCGGATACCTCCGTGCTTGTCGCCCTTCCCGAGGGGTCCTCGCGGCAGAGCGAAGCGACACTGCTTGAGGTCGGGGCCGCGCTCTCGCCGACCGGCAGCAGCCTTTCTGTCGTCCAGTTCGACGAAGTGCCCGACCAGCAGCCCCTCGATTACGCCTCCGGCGTGCAATCCCCGGACGACCGCGAATTCGAGTGTCGGACCGATACGCTGGCGGCTGCCCTCGACGTCCCGGTCGAGTACGGCGAACTTGTCAGCCACCACCCCGAACGGGCCGTCGCCAACGCCGTCGACGAGCGGGGCGTCGATGTGCTGCTGGTGGAACGTGGCGCGTCCTTCGAGGACTCGCTACTGGGCGACAGTGTCGACCGCATCCGGAAACAGACGGACTGTGATACCATCGCCGTCGACGCACAGCCGCTCGACGCGCTGGAGACGATTACGCTGGTCACGACCCGTGGTCCATATGACCCGCTGAAAGTCCGCGTTGGGAACGCTGTCGCGACAGCGACCGAGGCCGACCTTCAGTTCCTCTACCCGCTTGATGAGCGCCAGTCGGCCGAACAACGCCAGCAACTCGAAGCGTACCACGACGACCTGCTGGAACTCTGTGACGTGCCGACGGAGCGACGCTTCGTCGACCGGCAGGACCTTTCAGCGGCGATAGACGCAGCTGACAGCGACAGGACCCTCCTGATACACGCACACAACGGTGGGCTTTCGGCCCGCCGGTCAAACAGCGACGGGACTACGCAGTCGGCAATTCAAGACAGCGACCACGCGTCGATAGAAGTAGACACGAAACGCCATCCCGACGGTGTCGTCGGCCGCCTGCTCGAACGGCTGGCGTTCTAACTACTGAACGGTCGCCGTCGCATCCTTCGCGCCTTGCACCGTCTCTCGCACTGCGTCGACGCCTTCGTCGTGGACGAGGTCGCCGACGACGATGGTGTCTGCGTGCTGTGCCATGGTGCGGGCGGACTCGTAATCGTGGATGCCGCCGCCATAGAACAGCGTCGCGTCGTCGAGCGTGTCTGCGGCGGCGGCGACGATGTCGGTGTCGCCGAGCATCCCCGAGTACTCGACGTAGACAATCTCCTGCCCGAGGAGGTGTTCGGCGGCTTCGGCGTAGGCGGCCACGTCGGCCGCGTCGAGGTCGCAGTTGGCCTGCGTGTAGGACGCTACCGACGCCTCTGGGTTCATGACGATGTAGGCCTCGGTGAAGGTCCGCGACCAGTCGATCTCGTCGTCGATGCGTATCCACTCCTTGTGCGCGCCGGTGATCCAGGCCACATCGCCGGCGTTCATCACGACCGGAATGAGATAGCCGTCGTGACGGTCGCTGTGGACGACTGACGCGGGATTAGACGGTTCGATGTACACGGGGATGTCGTGTTTCCCGCAGGCGTCGACGACCCGCTTCATCTTCTCCTCTGTCATTCCGGTGGTCCCGCCGACTTCGATGGCGTCGGTCCCCGTCGCCGCGACGTCTTCGAACGTTTCTCCGTCAACCAGCGTCTTGTCGGGGTCTATCTTCACGATGTGGTCCCAGTCCGCCCAGTCGCTCATACCTGCCAGACTTGCGCGTGGCCGTATAACCGCTTCGGATACATGTATCACAGTGAGTCGCGCTGACAGCCCGACTCGGACAGTCCGACCGGCGTCGGCTCCGGATATATATGTCTCCGAAGATTTATGACGGTTATGTTACAATCGTCAGACAATGACAGCGGACAAGCGCCGGTACGTCGTCACTGCTATCCGAGGTGTGCTCGTTCTCACGGGCGCTGTCGTGACGGTGGCAGTGTTGTACTCCTTCTCGACGATGCCGACAGCGGCGGCGTCCGGTGACAGCTTCGTCCGCGGACTCTCGTATCTGTTCGGTAGCGTCTTCTTCGTCCTCGCACTGGGCGGTGCCGGACTCGGCCTTGCCCTCCCATCGCTTCTGGGGGCCGACGACGCGCTGGCGTTCGACCGCTGGCAACGTCGCTGTCTCCAGGCTGCCGGTGGCCTCTTTGTCGGCGGCTTCGTCGTTGGACTGGCGACGGGACTGCTCACCGAGTTGCCGCTCGGGCTCCTCCTCTGGCTCGTCGCCAGTGCTCTTGCTGTGCTCGTCGTTAGTTGTGTGCTGGTCTGGCGACTGTTTGCGGTGTTCGTTACTGCGCTGGTCCGTCTCATCGCCGCGGAAACCGGTGAGTGACGCAGACAGCGTAGGCGTGCGACGGTAACGCTGATACCAGCGGCAACCTAACGCGCCAGTCGTGCAGCGACTTACCACAGTCGAGACGGTCCACGAAGACGGGTCGTGGCTGTTCACCGCCGAAGACTCTTACGGAGACCTCGAAGAGGTCGTTCTTGTCCCCTGTGAGGACGGCGTCGAGGCATGGGTGAACCGATGTACGCACGAGGCACAGCGATTCGACACCGGGCGGGGCGTTCCGATGCGAGATGACCAGCTCATCTGCCCCCGACACGGCTCACTGTTCGACGCCTGTGACGGCGGCTGTGACAACGGCGACGCCGCCGGGACGACGCTCCCCGGCGTCGAGATATCGGAGACCCACGGCGACGTGTTCCTCACCGACGACGACTACGCGTTCGCTCACGAGGGTGGTATCGACGACGATGACGGGCCGAGTTCCACATCTCACCTCCAGCTGTGACCGGCGGCCACAGCATCGATCGGGACCGCCTGCGGGCCGGCGTCGTCGAGTGCCCGCTCTGTGAACGCCAGATTCCCGACCCGGTTGCACACGCGGTCGTCTACGGTGCCGTCGAGACGGTCACAGCTGACAACGCCGATGCCGTCGAGTGTCCAGTCTGTGATGGCGTGACGTTCGTCGCCGACTGACGGCCCGGTTCAGGCCTCCAGTTCGTCCTGCCACTCGCGGACCTGCGTGGCGCTGACGCCCTGGACCTCGGTGGCGACGATGTCGGGGTCGGCCTCCCGGAGCGCCGCCAGCGAGTCGACGCCGGCGTCGCCGAGCTTCTCCGCGGTCGCCGAGCCGATGCCGCTCAGGTCCTCCAGGTCCTCGACGGCCGTGCGGGCCTGGTACTCCTCGTAGTTGCAGATGGGACAGCCCAGTTCCCAAGGGTCGTCGCTGTCGGCGTCGATGACCAGCTCCGGCAGGTCGTGCTCCTCGCAAAAGGCCTCGGTCACGGAAATGTCGCCGTTGCGGGGCAGCGGCAGCGAGTAGTCGCAGTCGGGGTAGCGCGTACAGCCGACGAGCCGGGAGCCCGACCGGAGGTGTTTGATAGCCAACTCTCCGTCGTGCTCGTCGCCACACTCGGGACACGGCCCAATCACTTCGTCTTCGCTTTCGTCTGCCTTCTCGGCCTCACAGCGGGGACAGCCGTGGACGAAGGTGTCCCGGCCGGCGAGCATCTTGACGTGGTGCATGTCGTGCTCCTCGCAGTGCTCTTCGAGCACCTGGGGCTCGCCCGTCGACGGCAGCGGGAGCGTGTTGCGACACTCGGGGAAGCCGTCACAGCCGACGAAGTACGACCCCTGGCGCGAGCGCCGGACCAGCATGTCCTCGCCGCACTTGGGACAGGGACCGAGCGTCTTGTCGGCTTTCAGCGACTCCTGAAGGTGCTCGCCGATTTCCTCGCGGGAATCGCGGAGTTCCTCGAAGACGCGCTTGAGCATCTCGCGGGACTCGTCGGCCACGTCGTCAAGCGTCGCTTCGCCGTTTGCGATGGCGGTCATGTCAGCCTCCAGTTGGGCGGTCATCTCGTCGCTGACGACGTGGTCGGCGAACTCCTCGGCGGCCTCGACGACGGCCATCGCCAGCGTCGTCGGCCGGGGCGGGTCGCCTTCGATGTAGCCGCGGTCGTACAGTTTCTCGATGGAGTTGTGCCGCGTCGACTTCGTCCCCAGCCCCTTGTCCTCCATCGTCTGGATGAGCCGCGACTGGCCGTAGCGGCGGGGCGGCTGGGTCTGCTTGGCCTCCATCCGGACCTCCGAGATGGCCAGCTCCTCGCCCTCTTCGACGTCGGGGACGTGGTTCTCGCTGGCGCTGGAGTAGGGATACACGTCGTGATAGCCCGGTTCGACGAGGCGTTTGCCGTTGGCCTTCAGCGAGCGGCCGCCGGCGTCGGCGACGACCCGCAGGTGCTCCCACGTGGCGGCCTCGGCGACCGTCGCGAAGAAGCGCCGCACGACCAGCTCGTAGATCTCCCACTCGTCGTCCGAGAGGTCGACCTTCGGCGGAATCTCGCCCGTCGGGTGAATGGGCGGGTGGTCGGTGGTCTCCTCGTCGCCCTCGGTGGCGGTGATGTCCTCTTGCTCCAGCAGCGCCTCGGCGTCCTCGCCGAAGTGTCCGGCACCGACGAACTCGTCGAGTAGCGCGTCCTCTTCGAGGTCCTCGGGATACACCGTGTTGTCGGTCCGGGGGTAGGTGATGTAGCCGGTGGTGTACAGCTCCTCGGCGATGGACATCGCCTGCTGGGCGGAGTAGCCCAGCGAACTGGCCGCGGAGATGAAGGCGGTGGTGTTGAACGGCGTCGGCGGACTGTCGGTGCGGGTCCGGCGACGGACGCTCGTCACCGTCGCCGCGTCGACGCTCGTCAGGTCGGCGTAGGCGTCGTCGGCGTCGTCCTCGACCCAGACCCGCTCGGCCTCCTTCCCGTCGTCGTCGTAGAAGTACTGGGCCTCAAAGCCCGAGCCGTTCTTCTGCAGGTCGGCGAATATCTCCCAGTAGTCCTCGGGATCGAACGCCTGTATCTCGCGCTCGCGGTCGACAATGAGCTTCAGCGTCGGCGACTGGACCCGACCCACTGAGATGAAGTCGTCGCCCAGTTGCCGGGCCGACAGCGAGAGGAAGCGCGTGAGCGCCGCGCCCCACACGAGGTCGATAATCTGGCGGGCCTCGCCCGCGGCCGCCAGGTCGAAGTCGATGTCGTCGGGGTTGGCGAAGGCGTCCCGGACCTCCCGTTCGGTGATCGAAGAGAAGCGGACGCGGTCGACGGGCACGTCGGTTTCCTCGCGGATGAGTTCGTAGGCCTCCTTGCCGATGAGTTCTCCCTCGCGGTCGTAGTCCGTCGCGATGGTGGCCTCGTCGGCCTCCCGCGCCAGTTGCTGCAGCGTCGTGACGATGTTCTCCTGTGTCGGTTCCTTCGTCACGTCGGCGTCGATGAGTTCGACCGGCTCGACGTCGCGCCAGTCGTTGTACTCCTCGGGGAAGTCGACGCCGACGACGTGTCCGGAGAGGCCGACCACGCGGGTGTCACCCCACCGATAGACGTTGACGCCGTTGCGCCGATTCGCGGACGCACCCCCTTCTGAGAGGATCTCCGCGATGCGGCGAGCGGCGTTGTCCTTCTCGGTGATAATCAGCCGCATCGGACACCACCTGTTGCTGTCATTACCCGTCGCTACGGAGTCAGTTGTTCTAAAGGCTTTCGGGAAAATCAGGCGACAGCGCGGGTGTGCGGGCGCTTGCGGGGCCGCTCGCGCTCGCGCGAAGGTAGCCATTATAACTTCGGCCATGCCCCGCGGAGGTGGCGACCCTCGGCACTACTCATCACTTCGACGCACTCTTGCCACTGCCACCCCGACTGTCAGTATGGATCGCCGGACGACCAAACTCCTCCGCGGAACCGCCGCCACGCTCGTCTTTGCGACGGCGGCGTTTCACCTCTGGTGGGGACTCCCGCGAAGCATCATCTACGCGCAGGCGATAGAGGGACTGTTCGGACGGGGTCTCCCGCCGGACCCTCGCCCGTTTCTGTTTGTCGCCTTCGCAGCGGTACTGCTCGCTGGCCCGTATCTCATCACCCGTGGCATCGTCGGTCTACGGAACGCCTATATCGCCGGGACTGTCCTCATGATTGCGTCCATCGCCGGGTGGGTGTTCTGGCACGCCACCGGGCACGGGGCCTTCCTCGTCGACGGGTTCTCCGCACCATCGTCCGGTGGCGGTGGCCACCACCACGGCGGGAGCACTGCCCTGCTGATACTGGACCATTTCACCACGGAACCGGTCGAATCAGCTATCAAGACCATCGAAGCGTTCGCCGTAACGATATTCGTGACACTGCTGTGGAAGGACCCTGCGATTATCCCGGGCGAGCGGCGTGAGAACGTCGAGTCGAACGCATCGAGCGAATCGTAGCACACGACGCCCCGTAGCGGATCTTCGGACAGTCTCTGACAGTAACCACGCCTGTAGAATTCAGGATCGACTCGGCAAGAGAACGGCGGTATCGTGACATTTATTATCAGTAGTGTGTCTCTTGTTACAGGATGGGAACTTCTATCCCGGACGTGGTATGGGACACAGGGATGGACCGGGTGTTTGAAGCACTGTTTACCCGCCGGCGTCGAATGATTCTGTTCATGTTGAAACAGCGGAGTCCACGGCCGATTGTCGACTTTCTGCCCAGAAGTGCTGGAGCCAGAAATACCGAAGCCGAACTCCGACACGACGACCTGCCCCGACTGGCCAGTTTAGCGTACATCGACTGGGACCGAGCGGCCGACGAGGTCTCACGGGGCCAGCGATTCGACGAAATCGAACCGATGCTCGAACTACTCGAAAATCACGCTGATGAACTGCCGGATGACTGGCCACGGCGGTGACAGGGCGACAGAGAGACAGAGTCGCCCTGCCCGGTACGGTCGAGTAGAACGCGCTCCTAGCCCTCCAGTTCCTCGCGCAGTAGCCCGTTCACGTCGCCGGGGTCGGCGCTCCCACCGGTCTTTTGCATGACCTGCCCGACGAGGAAGTTGAGCGCGCCGCCCTCGCCGCTGTGGTAGTCCTCGACGGCGTCGGGGTTCTCGTCGATGGCATCCACGACAGCCTGCTGGACCTCGTCGCCGGAGGTCTTGCCCAGTCCCTCGCGGTCAACAACGGTATCGGGGTCGTCGCCCGTGTCGAGCATCTCTCGAAGCACGGTCTCATGGGCGTTTTTGGCCGTGATCTCGTCCTCGGCGACGAGTTCCACGAGCCGGGTCACCTCGTCGAACCGGTCGTCGATGTCCGTGATTTCCATGTCGCGGTAGTTCAGTTCGCCAAGCAGATTGTCGGCGACCCACGTCGCGGCTAGGTTGGCATCGAAGCGTTCGGCCACGTCCTCGAAGAAGTCCGCGACCTGCTTCGTGCTCGTGAGCTTCGAGGCAGCCTCCTCGCTCAGGCCGTACTCTTCGACGAAGCGCTCGCGGCGGGCGTCGGGGAGTTCCGGGATGGGGACCTCGTCTTTCCAGTGGCTGACTCGTAGCGGCGGCAGGTCGGCCTCCCGGAAGTAGCGGTAGTCCTTCTCTTCCTCTTTCGAGCGCATCGACACCGTGTTGCCGTGGGTCTCGTTGAAGTGGCGGGTCTCCTGTTCGACGGCGCGGCCCGACTGGATGAGCTTCCGCTGGCGGGAGGCCTCGAAGGACAGCGCCTGCTCCGCGCCCTTGTGACTGGAGATGTTCTTGACCTCGGTGCGGTTGGCGTCTTCGAGGACGGCCTCGTCGATGTCGCCGTCCTCGTTCACCTCGCTCGCATCGACCATCGAGAGGTTCGCGTCGATACGGAGGCTGCCGTCCCGCGTCGCGTCGAACACGCCCAGGTACTCAAGCACTTCTTCGAGCTTTTCGAGGAACGACCGGACCTCGCCCGGCGCACGGAAGTCCGGTTCCGTGACAATCTCCATCAGCGGCGTCCCGGCGCGGTTGTAGTCGATGAGCGTGTAATCCGCGCGCTCGATGGAGCAGGTTCGGGACTCCAGCGGGCCGGACCCCTCGCGGACGTGCTTGATGGAACCGGGGTCCTCTTCGAGATGCGCCCGGCGGATGTCGACGCTGCGACGCTCGCCCTCGACGGAGAATTCGAGTTCCCCGTCCTGACAGATCGGCGAATCGTACTGCGTTATCTGGAAGTTCTTCGGGAGATCGGGGTAGTAGTAGTTCTTCCGGTGGAAGGTGGTTTCTTCGGGGATATCGGCGTCGATAGCCTTGCCGACCTTCACGGCGGCCTCGACCGCGCCCTCGTTGATCACCGGAAGCGCGCCGGGAAGGCCAAGACACACTGGACAGGTGTGGGTGTTTGGTTCGGCACCGGCCACGTCGGTCGAGCAACCACAGAAGATCTTCGTCGCCGTCTCAAGCTGGACGTGGACCTCCAGCCCGATGACAGCCGCGAGTTCGCGGGCTTCGGACGCTTGTGCAGTCATTATCCGGGGTTCGGTGGCGCGTGGCTAAAGGCTAACGACCCTGTACAGTGTCGGGACGGACTCGACCCTCCAGAGCGGACGTATCACTCGAACTTCCAATGTCTGACGTAGGTATAAGTGTCCACAATGGATGGGTTACGGATATGTGCGGCAACCGAGTCGAGGAACTCGAAACGCGCGTCAGAGAACTGGAAGCGTCGGTCGAGGGACTGACCGACGAACTCGTCGAATGCAAGGTTCGTATCCGGGAACTCGAAGCCAGCGTCGACGAGGACAACGGATTCAGCGCCGACGAGTCCGACTCGGAAGAATCGGCCGCCACCCAAACGGAGGCCGACACACCTAACACTGCGGATACCGACGAGGGTGATAACAGGGAGGAAGCCGAAGCCGCGTCGGAGACCGAGACCGAAGAGGACTCCGAATCCGACATCATCGTCGCGTAGGGCTGTCGGCCACACCACCGTATGCATATCAAAGAGCTCGTCCTCGACAATTTCAAGAGCTTCGGGCGCAAGACCCGAATTCCGTTCTACGAAGACTTTACCACTATCAGCGGCCCGAACGGCTCGGGCAAGTCCAACATCATCGACGCGATTCTGTTTGCGCTTGGACTCGCTCGCACCTCGGGTATCCGCGCCGAGAAGCTGACCGACCTCATCTACAACCCCGGCCACGCCGACGAGGACGCCGAGTACGACGGTGAACGGCAGGCCAGCGTCGAGGTGATTCTGGCCAACGACGACCGGACCCTCGAACGGTCACAGGTCGTCAACGCCGCCGGCACCGAGGACGTGGGTGATGTGGACGAGATCGCAATCAAACGCCGGGTCAAGGAGACCGAGGACAACTATTACTCCTACTACTACATCAACGGTCGCTCGGTCAACCTCTCGGACATTCAGGACCTGCTCGCGCAGGCGGGCGTGACGCCGGAGGGATACAACGTCGTCATGCAGGGCGACGTGACTGAGATCATCAACATGACGGCCGGCTCCCGTCGTGAAATCATCGACGAGATCGCCGGCGTCGCCCAGTTCGACGCGAAGAAGGCCGACGCCTTCGACGAACTGGAGGTCGTTCAGGAGCGCATTGACGAGGCCGAACTCCGCATCGAGGAGAAACAGGAGCGCCTCGACCAGCTTGAAGACGAACGGGAAACGGCGCTGAAGTATCAGGACCTCCGCGATGAGAAAGAGGAGTACGAGGGCTACCGGAAGGCCGCCGAACTCGAAGACAAACGGGACGAACTGACGGCGGTCGAGGAGACCATCGACGAGCTCGAAAGCGAACTCACCGAACTCCAGACGGAACTCGACGAGCGTCAGGGCGCGGTCATCCGGCTGGAGGACGAACTCCACGAACTCAACGGGGAAATCGAGCGCAAGGGCGAGGACGAACAGCTCGCCATCAAGCGGGACATCGAGGAGATAAAGGGCGATATCTCGCGGCTGGAGGACAAGATCGAGTCCGCCGAGGAGACTGTCGAGGCCGCCGAGAACGAGCGCCGGCAGGCGTTCGTCCAGATAGACCGCAAGCAGGAGACCATCGACGACCTCGAAAGCGACATCCGCGAGACGAAAGTCGCCAAGTCGAACGTCAAAGCCGACATCGCCGAGAAGGAGTCCGAACTCGCCGAGGTCCAGCAGCGCATCGACGAGGTCGGCGAGGAGTTCCAGGAGGTCAAGGACGAACTCGAATCGAAGCGCTCGCGGCTGGAGACGCTCAAAAGCGAGAAGAACGACCTCCAGCGCGAGCAGGACCGCCTGCTCGACGAGGCCCGCCGGCGCTCGAACGCCGAGGACGAGAAGCGGGCGGCTATCGAGGACGCCGAGGCCGAGATTCCCGACCTCGAAGCCGACATCGAGGACCTGGAGACGGAACTGGAGAAAGCCGAGCAGAACAAGGCGACCATCGGCGAGGTCGTCGACGACCTCCGGGCCGAGAAGCGGGAACTCCAGTCGGACCTCGACGACCTCGAAGACGAAATCAGCGCGAAACAGCAGGAGTACGCCCAGCTAGAGGCCAAGGCCGGCGAAGACGGCGACTCCTCCTATGGCCGCGCGGTGACGGCGATTCTCAACGCCGGGCAGGACGGCGTCCACGGCACCGCCGGGCAACTCGGCGGTGTCGACCCCGAGTACGCCACGGCCTGTGAGACGGCGGCCGGCGGGCGACTCGCCCACGTCGTCGTCGACGACGACAGCGTGGGCCAGCGCTGTATCGAGTACCTCAAATCGCGTAGCGCTGGCCGGGCGACGTTCCTGCCGATTACGCAGATGCAGAACCGCTCGCTGGGCTCGCTGCCGAGCGCCGACGGCGTCATCGACTTCGCGTACAACCTCGTCGATTTCGACCGTGAGTACGCGGGCATCTTCTCGTACGTGCTCGGCGACACCGTCGTCGTCGACAGCATGGACACCGCCCGCGAGCTGATGGGCGACTACCGGATGGTCACCCTTGACGGCGACCTCGTCGAGAAGTCCGGCGCGATGACCGGGGGTTCGTCCTCGGGCACGCGCTACTCCTTCTCGGGCGGCGCGGGCAAGCTCGAACGGGTCGCCACGCGCATCAACGAACTCGAAGACGAGCGCGCCGACGTGCGCGAGGACCTGCGGGACGTGGAGGAGCGACTCGACGACGCCCGCGACCGCGAGTCCGACGCGACCGAGCAGGTCCGGGACATCGAGACGAGCATCGAGCGCAAGGAGACCGCGCTCGAAGACACCCGCGACCGCATCGACCAACTGGAGGCCGATCTGGAAGAAATCGCCGCCGAGCGCGAGGACGTGGCCGACCAGATGGACGAGCTGGAGGCCGACATCGAGGCAAAGACCGAGGAGATCGACGCGCTCCAGTCCGACATCGACGAGCTGGAAGCCGAGGTCGAGGACTCGGAACTGCCGGACCTGACCGACCGGCGCGAATCCATCGAGGACGACATCGACGCGCTGGAGGACCGCCAGGGCGAACTCGACGCGGAACTCAACGAGTACCAGCTGGAGAAACAGTACGCCGAGGACGCCATCGAGGACCTCCACGACGACATCGAGGCGGCCCAGAACCGCAAGGCAGAACACGAGGAGCGCATCGACGACCTCGAAGCGAAGGTCGCCGAGAAGCAGGAGCTGAAAGCCGAGAAGGAACAGGCCGTCGCCGACCTCGAAGAAGAACTGGCCGAACTCAAATCCGAACGCGAGGACCTGAAAGCCGACCTGCAGGAGGCAAAGGAGGCCCGCGACGAGCAACAGGCCGCAGTCTCCGAAGTCGAGCGGGACCTCGAATCCGAGCAGGAAACGCAGGAACGTCTGGAGTGGGAAATCGACGAACTCGAAGCGCAGGTCGGCGACTACGACCCCGAGGACGTGCCCGACCACGAGACGGTCGAACAGGAGATCGACCGGCTGGAGACGGAGATGGAGAAGCTGGAGCCGGTCAACATGCGCGCCATCGAGGAGTACGACCGGGTCGACGACGACCTGCAGGAACTCGAAGACAAGAAGGCGACGCTGGTCGAGGAGGCCGACGGCATCCGCGACCGCATCGACACCTATGAGGCGCGCAAGAAGGAGACGTTCATGGACTCCTTTACGGAGATAAACGACCAGTTCCAGGACATCTTCGAGCGGCTCTCGAACGGCACCGGCCATCTCCACCTCGAAGACGAGGACGACCCATTCGAGGGCGGGCTGACGATGAAGGCCCAGCCGGGCGACAAGCCCATCCAGCGGTTGAACGCCATGTCCGGCGGAGAGAAGTCCCTGACGGCGCTGGCGTTCATCTTCGCCATCCAGCGGCACAACCCCGCGCCGTTCTACGCGCTGGACGAGGTCGACGCCTTCCTCGACGCGGCCAACGCCGATCTCGTCGGCGAACTGGTGGACGAACTCGCCGGCGACGCCCAGTTCGTCGTCGTTTCCCACCGCTCGGCCATGCTCGAACGATCCGAGCGGGCCATCGGCGTGATGATGCAGGGCGACAACGTGAGCGCCGTAACTGGCATCGACCTCAGCGGTGAGGGCGCAGACGACGGTGATGAGGAGGTCCCTGCCGATGACTAGCGAGCCGCCACATGGCTCGGAACAGTCGAGCGGCGACAGTGAGGAGCCGCGAGACGACGAGGCGACGGACGACCAGCCGGACGATATCCCACTTGACATCACCGGCCACGAGGACCGCGAGCCGCCCGGCGAGTCGGACGACGCCGCGGCGCTGCTGGGGGACTCTGCTGGCGCAGACACCCCGGAGCAGGCCGACGCCACGGACGGGGAGACTGCGGACGACGGCGACGAGGATGGGGACGTCGAACCGGTCGAGGTGCTGGTCCAGCTCGCGGACGACGGCGAGATCGACCCGTGGGACATCGACGTGGTGCGGGTCACCGACAAGTTCCTCGACCGCATCGACGACGCGGACCTGCGCACGTCGGGCCGGGCGTTGTTCTACGCGAGCGTCCTCATCCGGATGAAAAGCGACGCGATGCTCGGCGAGGGACAGACTGAGGAGGAACCGGCCGAGCCGTGGGAGCAGGCGATGCACGAGGACGCGCCCATCGAGGAGCCGGACCCCTTCGCCGCGCTGGAGTCGGAGATGGACCGCCGGCTCGAACGCCGGCGCGCCCGCGGGATGCCACAGACGCTCGACGAACTGGTTCGAGACCTCCGGGACGCCGAGCGCGACTCGTGGTGGAAGGAGTCCCGGGAGTATGACACCAGCGACTCCCCGAGTGGGTTCGACCGCGGGACGCAAGAACTGGATTACCGCGGGGCCGACGACATGCGACTGGACGAGGAGCCGTCGGCCGCGGACGTGACCGGGACAGCCCACGCCGAGAACATCGACGACATCATCGCCGACGTCCACGACGCCGTCCGCGAGCAGTACGACAAGGGCCGCGAGGAGGTGCTGTACCGCGAGGTCGACACCGCCGGCGGGACCCGCGTAGAGACGTTCCTCGGGTTGCTCTTTCTGGCCCACCGCGGACAGGTCCGGCTCCAGCAGGACGACCTCTTCGGCGACCTCTGGATTCAGGACCCGAGCGCCGCGACCGGGTCGGACGAGGCCGTCGCGGACTGACCGGGCCGGAACTGCCCCGTCCGTAGCGGGGCCGGCAAACAGGTTCAAACGGGTCGAACCCTAAACGGAAGTAATGGCGACCCAGTCCTCGCCGCCGGAGTTGCCGGACCCGGAAGCGCTCGCGGATACCTTCCACGTCTACGAGGTCGACAGGACCGCAGAGGACGGCGTCCGGTACTACGGCGAGCCGATGACCGAGTCAGAGCAGGTCATCCACCGCATCGCGCCGGCGTTCCGCCAGCGCGGGTATCGCGTCGCGCTCAAACGAGAGATGGGCGAGTGGGTACTGATTGCACAGGAGCGGTCGCTCGGCGTCGACGGCATCCCGTGGTTGAACGTCGGACTCGCCGTCCTGACGCTGTTGTCGACGCTGTACGCCGGGACTCGCTGGTACGGGCTGTCCGTTCTCGAAGACCCGACAGCGATGCTCGCGGCGTGGCCCTTCGCCGCGGCAGCGCTCGGCATCCTCGCAGTCCACGAGTTCGGCCACTACGTCATGAGTCGCTACCACGAGGTAGAGGCGAGCCTGCCGTACTTCCTGCCGTTCCCGAATGTCCTCGGGACGCTGGGGGCGGTCATCAGCATGAACGACCACATCCCCGACCGCAAGGCGCTGTTCGACATCGGCGTCGCCGGCCCGCTCGCGGGCCTCGCCGCGACGGTCGTCGTGACTGCTATCGGCGTGACGCTCCCGCCGGTGGAGGTCACGAGCGGCATCGTCACGAACATCGAACTCGGCTACCCGCTCCTGCTGCAGGGCATCGCCGCGGCGATGGGCGAACCGCTGGAGTACGCGAACCCGCAACTGCTCCCGAACCCGGTCGTCATCGGCGGCTGGGTGGGGGCGTTCGTGACCTTCCTGAACCTCCTGCCTGTCGGGCAACTCGACGGCGCACACGTCGCCCGGTCGCTGTTTGGCGACCGCCTGTCGCTGGTCCAGCTAGCCGTCCCCGCCGCCCTGTTCGGGCTCGCGGGCTACCTCGTCGCCTTCGAAGGCGGGCGGGCGGCCGGGCTGTGGGCGTTCTGGGGAATTCTGGCGCTGGTGTTCGGCCGGCTCGGCTCCGCGACGCCGCTGGACGAGACGCCGCTGGGACTGGGCCGCTGGGCTGTCGGCCTGCTTACGTTCGTTCTGGGGATGCTCTGTTTCGTCCCGGTGCCGCTCGTCATCACGATGTAGCGCCCGCCGCTCGTTCTCACCGAAGGCGACTCACAGCCCGTACGGGTCGTATTCGGGCCTGTTGTCCACGTCGGCAGCGAGATCATATCGCTCCCGGAACTCAGTGAGTAGCTCGTCAGCAGCGGCGGTAAACAGCACGGCGACGCCGTAGGGGTAGGAGTACGAGTCGGCGTCGGGCGCGTCGGGATCGATGAAGATAGCGTCCGTCGGCGGCTCGCCGATACCGGGAAGTTCGGTCAGCAGCGACTCCATCGGCACGAGGCCGGTGAGTACACTCGGGACGAACGTGCCGCCGGGCAGCGGCGCGCGCGGCTGCACGAAACACTCTGCGACCGGCTCGCCGTCCTCTTCGAGAACAGTGCTCGCCGGCCGTTCCAGGCCCGGTTCCCAGAGGTCCGCCGCCACTGCCGGCACGTCGGTGTCGACGGCGAAATCCATCGCAACGCGGTCACGCCGCTCGAACGAAAGCAGCGACCAAGCCTCATCCGAGTCGTCGGGGTCGCCGCCCAGCGTCGCCTCGACGAGATCGCCCGTCCGGAGGTCGTCGACCGCCGGCTGCCGCTCGCCGTAGCCGGACTGGTACACGGTGTAGAGCCGCGTTGCAGCAGTGTCGAACAGATTGATATGTGGGACCGCGTTGACGACCCGGTAGACCCTGAACACGCCCGTGCGCTCGTCCATAGTCCCCCGACGCGCTCCATCGGCAAGACTCCGCGGACTCGCCGCCGCTCAGGCAGCCGTCATAAGTGTGAGCCACTCGGTCAGGCAATCGTCGCTACAGTGATGATGGCGCTGTCGGTCGCCGGTCGTGTCTACGACGCCGACAACGAGATGCCAGTCGTCGGCGTACACGTGGCCGCCACAGACCACGCAATCGCGAACGGTCTCGTTGTCCGTCTGTTTCCCGACTGACACCGTCTCGACGTAGTAGGTCCCACCGAGAGCGTACGGCGTTGGCAACTTCATCGTCGCAGTCTGGGGGCCACACACCCCTAAATGACAGGGCAAAACCGTCCGGTCCGTCACAACACGGAGGTAGCTTCGGCTCTAAGCCACAGACATGAGTCACTCCACAGACCTTCCAGATCCGGACCCGGAACAGCTCCGCCTGGCCATCGAGCGACTGCTCGACGAGACGGTTGACCGCAACGAGCCACTCCACCTCTCGGCCGACGAGCTGTCTGTCTCTATTCCGATGCAGTTCGGCTCGGATGCACCACAAGCGACGTGGCGGTTCGACGGCGACGTGACGGTCTCAGTCGATGGTATTCGGGGGCCGCTCAGAGAATGGGTCGACCTCGTCGACAGTCGGTCCACGGACACAAAGTGAGCCAGCACAACGCGAAGAGCGGCCTCCAGAACATTGCATACGGTGTGGAAGTGTCGCCTGTATGTGTGAAATAGGCCACAGTTCTTACGGTCCCATCTCATTTCGGTGTAGTCCAATCGCCGAGTGGACACGGCGGCACGCCACCAACTGTGTCTGTCAACGGAATCTCCTGGTCCTCGCCGCCGTGTCCGCCCGTCCATCCTATCGTCTACCTGCTGTTGACCGTCCACAGCCCGTAGGCCGCGAGGCACGCCACGAACGTGATGGTGCCGAGTTTGCCGCCAAACTCGTCGAAGACGCGCTTGGCCGCGACGAAGATGGCGCAAGCCCGAGGGTACTTGCTCCGAAGAGATGCGCCGACGCATGGACGGGGCTAAGGAATAGCGACGGACCTCCCTATCCCTGCATAACGGGCTGTACTCCAGCCCCGTTTCTCCCGGTGAGCATCCGGCACACACTTGGAGAACATACTCACAGAGGGCCGACAGCCAACAGCAACGTGAATGTGGAACAGGCTGGGGCCTCGTCTCGATGTGAACATCGATGGATCGCTGAGACAATGAGCGCAGACGGGGGGCGGCGACTCACCGCGGCCGCTCAGTCGCTTCCGCCGTGCGAGTGGCCGACGAGCAGCGACACGGCGTTACAGACGACGAGTGCGACGAACGCGGTCCGCGTCGCTCCGGAGTGCAGGCCAGTAACCAGTAGCGGGAGATAGAGAAACGGGAGCGCAATCGCTGTCCAGAATGCGATACCTCGAACGGCGGAGACGAATGGCTCGTCGAACTCCGGTATGGACTCATCAAACTGGGCGAGTAACTCGTATGCAGACGAACTTGACATGTGGGAGGGACCTGTCCACGACTTCCACTGGAGATAGCTTATAACCTCTAGAGGTTTCCGCCCGTTTCGCTTCGTTTCACGCGCAGGGACACCCCAGTGGTCCATTTTACTATAGTCTGAGCGGCGCTTAGACGTTTTATTCGCGGCGCAGATGTTGTGTGATACTGAGTGGCACTTCCGATTTCACTGATACCTCCGGTTGGCGTATCCGACCGATTACGGTCCGAGTAGTGACACGGTTACGTCGTGTTCTGTATCCGCTAGTGTCGTGCTATCGGCGACGTGGTCGGGAAGTGACTCACGCCACTCGGCGAGTCGTTGCTCGTGGTATGTCCGATGGCGGTCCACCGAGTACGTCTCGTCGTCCGCGTCCCGAAGTTCGTCGGCGGTGTCGTCGGGCGTCGGATACGACGGTGCGTCCGTCGCCAGTAGTGAGTCGGGCTGGATGTGTATCGGTTCATCGTCGTCGTCGGGCTGGACGACGTGGAGACGCGCCCGCATCCGACCGCTGAACGGCGGTGTGACGCGTAACACGGTCTCTGATCCGTCTGCAGTCGCTTCAATGGCTGCGACGAGGTCAGTTGCGTTTATTGCAATTGACTTGATGTCTGTTGGATCTGTGTCCATGGCTGAGTCTGTGGGTTCCATTGGTGCAGGCTGTTACATTCGGTTGCTGTAGTCCCAGGTGTGGAGGCGGTCGGGTGTGATGGTGATCTGTATCTCACGGCGGTCAGGTGCAAGCAGTCGTTTGGCCAGCGGCGAGTCAGTGCCGCCGAGATACCGGTGTAACAAGTCAGTGAGAACGCTTTTATCCTCGTCCGCTGTCATCGTCGCTGTCCCGTTACCCCTGACACCGCAGTACGGTGGCTCGTTCGTCGAGACTTCGAACGAGACATCGGCGTCATAGTCGAGGTAGTCGACGACTGCCGCGTCCGCCCCAGTCGCACACTCGAAGGCACCGTCAACGAACCGATACCAGAGCGAGAGCATCCAGGGCCTGTCTGCTGGGGTTCGACACCCGAGGCGGAGTGGCACAGTTTCGGCGCTGAGAAACTGTTCCATCTCCTCGCTTGTCCACGGTCCGGAGACAGTCACCATACACACAGCGTACGGACGCCGCTATGTTAACATCTCTGGCATGAGTCACTGCATTGTGACAGTACAGCCGCATAAAATGGCAATAGAATAACTACTACATTCTCATAATCGATAATATGCTGGATACCTTTATTTCGTTGTTCAGGAAAGTCACCATGAGAGCAGTACGCAAGTCGACAGGAGGGATAATAAGTGCAAATGCGTGGTGAGACGGAGGAGGCAACGGTGCTCGTCGTCGACGATGAGCAAGACATCGCAGATCTGTATTCGACGTGGCTGCAGACCGCACACGACGTTCGAACCGCACACAGCGGTACGGAAGCGCTCCAGTTAGCTGACGCGTCGGTCGACGTCGTTTTTCTGGACCGACAGATGCCCGAGATGAGTGGTGACGAGGTGCTAGACGCGATTGCACAACAGGGCATCGACCCGGCAGTGGTGATGGTGACGGCCGTCGACCCGGATTTCGACATCGTCGAGATGCCCTTCGACGAGTACCTGACCAAGCCGGTCACCCGCGAGGAGCTCCTCGACACTGTCTCGGAGATGCTCGTCCGAACCACGTACGACGAGCAGGTCCAGGAGTACTTCGCCGTGGCTTCGAAGAAGGCAACGCTAGAGATGCAGAAGAACACGCCGCAACTCGAAGCGAGCGACGAATACCAGAGCGTCAACGAACAGTTCCACGAACTCCGTGAAAGAGTCGACGCCACGGCGGCAGAGATTAACGATTTCGAGTCTGTTTTCCAGCAGTTCCCCGGCAGCGGCCTCTCGTCTGGGTAACCGCTGGCGATTCTTGTTCAGTGAAACTTCGCTCCAGTCTCCGCCACTGCCATGCCGAACGTACCGGCGTTTGAGAGCCACTCACCGCTGCGGTGACCTGCTCGAACACCACTCTTTCAACCGGCACAACGCTGTCTGTCCGGGTTCGTGACAGAGATGCTGGTCGCTACTGACCGATGTGATCTGGATAATGCCCGGGGAGGGCTCCGAACCCTCGATCTCCGCATGGCCCAGGTCTGGGGCGTGACGAGCGCCCCGGGTCATGACGGGTTGCACTGCCGCATGAGTCAAGAGACCCTATGAGTGCGGCGCTATGTCCAGCTAAGCCACCCGGGCGCGGGTGCATTCAGCCGTTGGCCGTTAGCCGTCTTGAAGGTTCTCATCTCCACCGGGACTGTGGCACAGTCCCACGCTGGGTGGGCGCATCGTCGCTGATACTCGACCCGCGGATTTAAGCCATCACGCAGGTATGCAGGCAGTATGGAGATACCAGACCTCGTCCAGCAGGAACTCGGGGACGAGGAGATCCGGGGCGGTGTCAACCTCGGCGACGAAGACGCGGCCTGTTTCACACCGACCCGGACGCTCGTCTACCGCAGTGAGGGCCTTCTCAGCGACGAGAAGGTCGCCAGCTATCCACACGACTTCGAACGGCTCACCGTTTCGGAGGGCCGGCGCAAGACCAAGTTCTCGCTCATCTACACCGGCGAGAAGCTCGAGCTGTCCGTTCCCGGCAACCGTAGCGACGCCGTCCTCGAACGGCTACTCGAAGGCAAGCTCGCCGTCTCGGGCGCTATTGCCCCGGACGAGAGTCTCGCCGGCGTGTTCCGGTTCAGCGAACTCACGCTGGTGGTTACCGACCGCCAGTTGCTCAAGCACATCGGTAACGTCACCTGGGATGCCGACTACGAAGCGTTCTCCTTCGATGACGTGACCGGCCTTGAGTTCGAAGAGGGCAGCGTCGCTACGGCTGTCGTGCTCTCGTTTAACGAGCGACCGGAACGCATCAAGGCTCCGTCCGAGGAAGCACCGATGGTCCGGAAAACGCTCGAAGAGGCACTCTTCGCGTATCACGACGTCGACTCGCTTGCCGACCTCAACACCAAGGTCGGGGCCGACCCAGACGAGAGTGCAGACGAAGCTGGCAACGGTCTCGGCCTGGAATCCGGTATCGACCCCCTTGTGAGCAACGACGAGGAGGGCGGTGATGATTCCGAGACTGCATCTGCGAGCACCAGCACGCAGGCCGCGACCCAACCGGCCAGTGAGCAGGGACCTACCGCCGAAGCCACGACGGAGACACGAGCCACTGGCACAGCAGGGATAGACACTGACTCGGTCGAGCCGGACACCTCCACGGACCCCGATATCACTGAACTCGAAGCACAGGTCGCCGAACTGACCGCTGCTGTCGAGGCCCAGAACGAACAGCTCCAGAAGCAAGAGCGTACGATCAAACAGCTCATCAAGGAACTCCGGCAAGGCCGCTGAGACTGCTGTTTCTGACGGGGGCGAAAATTTGAGACCGCGGTCGTGCTCCTTTGCTCGCGGGTCGTTCCTCCCCGCTCGCTTTCCGAGGGCCGCTCACTCCGTTCCGCTCCTCGCTGCTCACGGCTCCGTTCGTCGCCGTTCGCCTAACCGAGGCCGTGGCCTCTGTCGCGGCCACGGCCTCGCTACTCCCGCCCTAACACTTTCCGAATACACGTCGATCCGAACGGTCCCAGTTCGCCACCGTCGAACTGGACGAAGTGGCCCGTACTGATAGCTGCACCACAGCGCTGACACGAGAACTCCCCCTCACGGACAGTGACATCGCTGTCGAAATTCACGTACGACCCCTGTGACCGCGGGCGGACGACGCCGTTCTCGCGTTCGATGAGGCCCCGCATCACGGCGGTATCGAGTATCTCGCGCTGGACCTGTGGATTGGTTGTCACCGTCTCGATACGGTCGAGGGCGTCGGCGACGGACAGCTCCCCGTGTTCCAGATGGGCGAGCAGTTCGACACCCAGTTCGACCGGGTCTCGCGTCTCGGACACAATCACCGATTCAACCCCGAACAACGTAAAAGATACCACAAAGCGTTTGTCGATTGCTGCCGCCCAATTGGGTAGATGGACCGCCTCGCGAAGCGACAGCTGGTCGGGACCGCCGGGCTGGTGGCAGTCGTCGCTATCGTGACGACGCTGCTTACACCCGAGCGCGTGGTGGCCCAACTGATGCACCTCGCGGACCATCCTGTCTACCTCGCGGGCGTTATCGTCGGACTGTATCTGGTCCGCCCGTTCTTCGCGTGGCCGACGATGCCGCTATCCGCGTTCGTCGGCTTCACTCTCGGCATCAAGTATGGCTTCCCGGTCGCACTGATGGGTGCACTCGTCACCTGCCTCATCCCCTACCGCTTCGCACTCCGGGCTGGCGAACAGGGTGGGATGTTCGGCTGGCTGGGGGACTCCGGCCGCCGGATCATCGAGGTGACCGGCGAGATGCGGGGCGTCCTCGCAGCGCGGCTCTCACCGGT
Source organism: Haloarcula rubripromontorii (assembly GCF_001280425.1). NCBI lineage: Archaea > Methanobacteriati > Methanobacteriota > Halobacteria > Halobacteriales > Haloarculaceae > Haloarcula > Haloarcula rubripromontorii. The sequence continues at coordinate 650,015 of NZ_LIUF01000002.1, forward strand.
TCCCGCGGACCCTGTGTCCTATGGGGCCGGATTCGCCCGCGTCTCGCCCCGGTCGTTCGCCGTCGGTACCTTCCTCGGCGAGATTCCGTGGGTCGCCGTCGAGGTCACGGCAGGGGCGTCCCTGCGGTCGTTGACGCTCACCGGCCTCACTATCGACGCGCTCCCACACGTCCTGCTGTTTTCTGCGGCGCTGGCTGTGCTGGTGCTTGCGGGACCGGCCTATCGCCACATCAACGCTCCGAACACGTCGTGAACTCGAACCGCGCGCCGCCGCTTTCGCTCTCTGTCACCGACACCGACCAGCCGTGAGCCTGTGCGACCTCAGCGACGATTGCCAGCCCGAAGCCGGTCCCGGTGTCGCTTGTGGTGTAGCCGCGGCCGAACACGTCCTGTCGCTCCTCCGGAGGGATTCCGTCCCCGTCGTCGGCCACGTAAAAGCCGTCGTCCGTCGTGCCGACGGAGACCGTCATCGGCGCGTCGTCGTCCGCTGGGGTCCCGTGTTCCACGCTGTCGTCGGTCCCTGACCGACTGCTCGTGGACCCATGTTCCACACTGTTTCGGAACAGATTCTCGAACACCGTCCGGAGCCGTGCCGCGTCGGCCTCAACCGTCGCCGTTCCGTGTTTTTCCAGCCTGGCCTCGCCTGTTTCGACATCGGCCCAGGCCTGCCCAGCGAGGGCGGCGAGGTCAACCATCGTCGTCTCGCCGACCGTCTCGCCCTGCCTGGCGAGGGTCAGCAGGTCGTTGATGAGGTCGTCCATCCGGTCGGCCGCGGACTCTGCCGCCTCGAGGTGTGATACGTCACCCGATGTCCGGGCGACCGAGATTCGCCCCTTGACCACGTTCAGCGGGTTCCGGAGGTCGTGGCTCACGACGGAAGCGAACTCCGCGAGCTGCCGCTCTCTCTCTTTCCGGTCGCTGATGTCGCGGATGACGCCCGCCGTGCCGTTGAACTCGCCATCGGCTGCCGGAAGTAACGCGATGTGGATCTCGATGGGGGTGTACTCCCCGTTCTGGTCGACAATATCGGTTTCGAAGGTCACGTTCTGCCGGGTCGGATCGGACAGCATGGTCCGGATGAGGTCGCTGCCGCGGTCGATATCATCACCGGCCATGATCGTGGAGATGTGTTCGCCGATGAGCGCGTCCGGTTCGAAGCCCGTCAGTCGCTCTATCGCCTCGTTCGCGTAGGTGAACACGCCCTCGTCGTCGAGGGTGTACACCGGGTCGCCGACAGCCTCGATGATCGTCTCGTAGCGTTCGAGTTCCCGCTTGCGCTGCTTTCGTTCCGTCGTCTCACGCATCACACCGACAGAGCCGTCGAAGGTCCCATCCTCGTCGAACAGTGGTGCGATTCTGTCCTCGTTAATCCTGACTGTCCCGTCAGCGGATATCGTGCGTATCTCGCAGGACGCCCACGTTTTCTCGTCGTCGAGCAGGTCACGAATGAGTTCTGCCGCCTCCTCGACGTCCGCGTCGGGCATGAACCGGGCCGGCTCCGAGCCGATGATTTCCGAGCGGTCGTACCCCAGATGGACGGCCATCGCCTCGTTCACCATCTCTATGGTCCCGTCCCTATCGAGGACGTACATCGGATCTCCGACGTTTTCAACCAGCGTGCGATACTCTCTGAGCTCCCGCTCTCGACGCTTCCGCTCGGTGATGTCCCGGCCGATCCCGGCAATCCCGAACGGGTCACCGCGCTCGTCCTCGATGAGCGATCCCTTGAACTCATACTGGAGTTGCTCGCCGTCAGCCGTCTCGACACCTGCCTCGATGGTTCCGTATCCGGTCCCCAACGTCTCCTCGAATATCCGCCATAGTTTATCATGGTCAGAATCTACAATGAGGTCGTCAATTCCTATCGACGCTAATTTCTCGTTGGTGTACCCGGTCACCGACGGGACGGTGTCGTTCCACCGGACCAGGCTCCCGTCGGTACCGACCACGTAGAACATATCGTCGATAGAGTCGATGAGTTTCTCGGTAAATGCCCGCTGATCCGCGAGTTCCCGTTCGCGCTCCTCGCGGGCAGTGACGTCAGTGATGAACCCTTCGAGGATTTCGACGCCGTCGTCGTCAGTGTCGACGACACGCCCGCGTTCCCACATCCACCGAGTCTCACCGTCAGCCGTCTCGATCTTGTAGGAGACTTCGAACGGTTCGTCGGCGGCGATGCAGGTCTGGACCGTCTCCCAGAGACGCTCCGTCTCGGATTCCTCTATGAGCGTGCCCCAGGAAACGTCGCCACTCTCAAGCGCCGTCGAACTGTAGCCGACCAGCTCCGCTGCACCGTCGCTGACGAACTCCATCGGCCAATCGGGTTCGTTCCGCGCCCGATACACCATTCCCGGAAGGTTCGAGATGAGCGTCGACAGCATCCGCTCAGACTCTTCGAGCGCGGTCTTGGCCCGTTGTTCCCCTACAGCCCGCTCGATACGGTTCGCGAGCACGGCGTACTGGTCCGTTCCGACTCCCTTCTGCAGGTATTCGGTGACGCCGGCAGAGATCGCGTCACTCGCGATTTCCTCGCTTCCTTTGCCAGTAAAGAGGATAAACGGGAGTTCCTCGTACTCCTCGCGAACGACCCTCAAAAACTCGAGTCCGTCCATGCCCGGCATGTCGTGGTCGCTGACGACACAGTCGAACGCGTGTTCAGATAGTCGCGCTAACCCGTCGGCCGCACTTCGCTCGGTACAGACAGAGATGTCGCCGTGCGTTTGCTCTAGATGGACCGCAACGAGGTCACCGAGGTCGGGGTCGTCGTCGACATGCAGCACCGAAATCTCTTCCCCGTGACCACTCATACCTCCCTTTTCATTGTTCCAAGCTAATAAACCCGTGAGCGCCTCGTCAGTAGAACGTGTCAGCGCAGTCGTACACGACGCCGTGCTCCGGACAGACGTACTTGCAGTGTCGGTGGTACATTGCCCGTTCACAGAGCGGACAGGGTCGACCGCCGGGCTGCTCGTCCATGATTCCGTAGAACAACCCCGCTCGCTTGTGTCTTCCGGAGTTTCGGAACGAAATCTGGGTGAAATTGGAACAATCTCTTTTGCCGGGTAGACCGTCAGTTCAGCTATGACTGACGACCTTCTCGACTCGCCCGGCGGGCGGCTGCTGGTCAGCGCCCTCGCAGCCGTCGCGGGCCTGGCCGGCTCCTACGCGGTCACTGGCTACGCACCCGCGTTCATCGCCTCGCCTATCGAACGGACGCTCGCACGGTCGATGCCCGGTATCGTCGTCTCGACCGCCATCTCGACGCTTGGCAGTCTCGGCCAACAGTTGAATCTCCTGTTCGCCATCGCGCTCGCTGGGCTGTTCATCGCACTGGCGGCCAGGGCAGCTATCCTCATCGGGCAACTGGCGAACAACCGCGCCCTCCCCGTTGTCGGAACAGCTGTCGTCACCTGGGCAGTCAGCGTCGTTCTCACCGGCGAAGTCGTCCTTGCCGCTGGCCCGGCGGTCCCCGCCGCCGCCGTCGTCGGCCTTGCGCAACTCCTCGACGGATTCAGTGGCTCGGTGTCACCGATATCCTCGAAACGACGGCGGGCGCTCTCGACGGTCGGTGCGGCTGTCGCCGCGGCAACGGTCGGCTACACGGCTGGTAACCGGCGATCGGTCGCCACGACGGGCGACGACGCGCCCGTACTGAATGCGCCAGGGGCAGACCTCGACGATGTCGACGAGAAGCTTGCCGTCGCCGCGGAGTCCTCGCTTGGCTTTGGCGACATAGACCCGCTGGTCAGCGAGAACTTCTACGAGGTCGATATCAACTCCATCGACCCGCAGATCTCGGCCGCGGACTGGTCGCTCTCTATCACCGGTGCCGTCGAAAAGGAGATCACGCTCGACTACGGGGACATCCTGGAGATGGACGCCGAAAATCGGTTCGTCACGCTCCGTTGTGTGGGGGAGAGCCTCAACGGCTACAAGACGGATAACGCGCTCTGGACCGGCGTTCCCGTCGACAGCCTGCTCGAAGAAGCCGGCGTCCAGAGCGGCTGTGAGTGCGTGATGCTCCGAGCTGAAGACGACTACTACGAAGAGTTCCCCATCGACGCGCTCCGGGGCGGGATGCTCGCCTACGGTATGAACGGGAAGATACTCCCGCGCGGCCACGGCTACCCCGTCCGGGCGCTCGTTCCCGGCCACTGGGGCGAGGTCAACGTCAAGTGGATCTCGGAGATCGAAGTCCTTGACAAGGAGGCCGACGGCTACTGGGAGAAACGCGGTTGGCAGGGGACCGGACCGGTGAATCCGGTCGCCAAACTCCACCACGAATCGATGCTTTCGGACGGCCGTCGGCGGATCGGCGGCCCCGCCTACGCCGGCCTGCGCGGCGTCCAGCGCGTCGAGGTCTCCACCGACGGCGGCGAGACGTGGGCGGACGCGACGCTCTCGGAGCAACTGCCGGCGGCCGACGGCAACGGTCCCGCTGAGGACGCGTGGCGACAGTGGGAGTACACCTACGACCCGCCCTCGGGCGGCCACACCGTTGTCGTTCGGATGGTCGACCAGCGCGGCGAAGTGCAGCCCGAGGAAGAAACGGACTCCTATCCCAGCGGTGCCTCGGGCTGGGTCTCCAAACAGTACTCGTAGTGCAAAGCGAGCGGCACATACCGCTGTAGTCGCTACCGTGCGTATGGACGAGACGATTGCCGGTGAGGTCATTCACGTCGTCCCGCCGGCCGATCACGAGGACTACGACTTCGAGCCCGAGATGGCGTCGCTCGCCGAATCGCGCTACGTTATCGTCTGCCGCAAAGGCGGGACGCCGTCGTGGCTCGAACGGATTGCAGCATTTCTCCGCCGCCAGCCCATCGAACCAATCACACTCGTCGCAGATTCGGCAGCCGAGGAAGGGACAGAAATCACCGCGACCGTCGAGGAAACGACGATTACCGGCGTGTACGACGTGACGGAGTTCCGGTAGCCGGCGCTTGGCGCGTCAGCGAGCGTGAAAAGAACGGGCTTCAAGCGCGGTGAAAGCCGACTCCGTGTGTCACACAAACCACATGCCTCCAAAATTGGTCCGATATTGTAAACATGTCCCTATTGGTATCATCAACTATACTGCTGTGGGAGTTTTGACCACAAAGCTTAGTAATCACTGTGGGTTTTATGTCCCCCGAGTCAATTGTTTCTTCCAGTAGTAGCCGGGGAGACATACATGACACTTGAATCAAAAGAGCGTGGTAATGGCGACTGTGACAATGCTGCAGACGCCCTGTCAAAAATGACGGGAAAACCTCGGGAAGAATTCGATGCATCCGATTACGAGATTCCGGATTTTGACGAACAGGAAATCGTAGTTAAGGAAGAAGAGCCCGAGTCCAGTCGTTAGACTGTAGGTCAGCCCACTCTGCGTACCTCATACAGATCTTTTGGTAGTTTTCGTCCAAGTATTTCTCGCAAAATCTTGGAGCATCAGCTAGCTCAACCGTTGGGAAATCGGTAGTCACACGATCTCGTTCATTGGGATGTCGAATATCCATATGAAGTCCCTCACGAGTTATATCGTGACCTCTCGGATGGTCTGGCTGATGATCAAAGCATGCTACCTGTACCCAATCATCCTCCTGAGACACTTCTGGAGCGATATTATATTCCAACTGAACGTAGAAGGACTGGATCTTACCACCCTCAACATCTAGTTCTGTGCGTCGCTGAACCAGGGGAGCATGTAGTGATTCAGTATAACAACTCCCATTCATATATTGAATATTGAGGGTGGATTCGCTCTATTTCCCGATTAGCACTCGGACCAGCCACAGGACTCGCAGGTCTTGCAACCCTCTGAGTAGTACAGCGACAGCGAGCCACAGTCAGGACACTCCGGGCTCTCGCCGGCGTCGATGATGTCCTGCTGGTCGCCGCTCGTGTCGGCTGCGGCAGCCGCGCCGCCGTCGGTCTGGGTCTGCGTAGCGGTCCCGTCTTCGGCCTTCTCGGCGGTCTCTTCAAGCGTGGTCTGGTCGGGATAGGCCTTGTCGACATCGCCGTCAAGGTAGCGACGCAGGGCCGTGCCGATGGCGTCCGGGATGGACTGTATCTGCTCGCCCTTGTCCCAGGCGACCTTCGGCGACCGGATCCCCTGCAGTTCGTCGGCGATCTCCTCGGGGTCGACGCCCGAGCGGAGCGCGGTCGAGATGGTCTTGGCCAGTGCCTCGGTAAAGGAGGCCGTGAACCCGCCGGAGTTGCCGATGTTGGCGAACAGCTCGAAGGGGCGGTCGGCCTCAGGGTCCTCGTTGATGTTGACGTACAGTTTCCCGTAGCCGGTGTCGATGCGCTGGGTCACGCCGTGGAGCACGTCCGGCCGGGTCTGCTTCTTGGCGAACTCGGCGTCGGTATCGCCGTCGGCGACGCTCAGGATTTCCTCGACGGAGTCGTTGAGGGCGGCCTGGACGGCCTCGTCTTCGAGGAAGCCCTCGATGCCGCCGAAGACCTCCTCTATCTGGGCGACGACCTCCTCGGCGTCCATGTCCGAGAACTCCGTGTTCTGGGCGCGCGTAGTCAGCACCTGCTTGCTTCGGGTGCCGTCGCGGTAGTAGGTGACGCCCTTGCCGCCGTGGTCGTAGATGTACTCGAACACTTCGGCGGCGTCCTCGGTCGTGGAGTCGTTCGGGGCGTTGACCGTCTTCGAGATAGCGGAGTCGACGCCCTCCTGACAGGCCACCTGAATACCTGCGTGCTGCTTCGCCGAGAGGTCGCCCGTCGTGACGAACAGTTCGCCGATGGCGTCGGGCACAGTCGTCAGCCCGTCGACGCCGTCGAACTCGTTGTTGGCCATCTGCTCCTGGGCCTCCTGTTTGACGGCCTCGACGTCGATGTCGTTGTCCTCCAGGGCCCGCAGGAAGTAGTCGTCGAACTCGACGAGCATCTCGTCGCCCTGCACGTCGTCGGAGACGTTCTTGTAGTAGGCGACGTTGTAGATCGGCTCACACCCACCGGTGGTGTTGCCGATCATCGAGGTTGTCCCGGTCGGGGCGATGGTCGTGGTGTTGTGGTTGCGGATGGGGTAGCCGTCTTCCCAGTCCGCGGCGTCCTCGCCGGTCTGCTTCTCGAACCAGTCGGGGTATGCCGTCGGGTTCGCGTACTTGGAGTTCTCCCACTCGGAGAAGACACCACGTTCCTCGGCGAGTTCGTGACTCGTAGCCTTGGACCCGTGGTTGATGTGTCGCATCGTCTGCCGGGCGATCTCGTTGGCCTCCTCGGTCCCGTAGGCGACGCCGAGCTGGATGTACAGCTGCGCGAGGCCCATGATCCCGAGGCCGATCTTGCGCATCTCCCGGACCTTCTGCTCGATCTTCTCGACTGGGAAGTCGGACATCGTAACGACGTTTTCGAGGAAGCGGGTGCCGAGTTCGATGCGTCGGTCGAACTCGTCCCAGTCGATCGCTTCTTCGAGGAACGCGTCGATAGCCCCTTCAATCGAGTCGTACTCGTCAGCGTGCCGGTCCGACCAGACGCGCCAGTCCGGCGCGTCCGTGGCGGCCAGCGTCGAGAGGTTGATGTGCCCGAGGTTACAGGCCTCGTACTCCTCGAGAGGCTGTTCGCCACACGGGTTCGTGGCGAGAACCTCGTGTTCGGGGTGTTCCTCAACGTCGAAGGAGTGTTGCTTGTTCACCCGTTCGAGGTAGATGACGCCGGGCTCGCCGTTCTCGTGAGCGCCCTCGACGATGTCGTCCCAGAGTTCCTCGGCCGGAATCGAGAGTTCCTCACCGACCTCGACGTGCTCGCCGAGGCCGAACATGTCGTACAGTTCCTTCGTCTCCTCGGTGACGATGTGGGGCTCGCCGGTCCGCGGGTTGGTGAAGGTGAACTCCTCGCCGGCTTTCAGCGCCTGCATGAAGTCGTCGGTGACGCCGACGGAGATGTTGAAGTTCGAGAGATGGCCCTCGACGGCGTTCCGGAGGTGCTTTGGCACCTTTCCGTCGTCGTCGATGAGTTCCCGTGCTTCCTCCAGCGCCTCGGCAAAGGAGTTGTGCGTGAAGTCGTCCGGGTCGTTCAGGCGAAGCGTCTCGGCCAGCGAGACGTCCTTGTTCTTGGCGTGGATGAACTGGATGACATCCGGGTGAGAGACGCGCATGACGCCCATCTGTGCGCCGCGGCGAGCCCCGCCCTGTGCGATAGTTTCGCACATCTGGTCGTAGGTCCGCATGAACGTGATGGGGCCGGAAGCGATGCCGCCGGTGGAGCCGACGGGGTCGCCGTACGGGCGGAGCTTCCAGAACGCATAGCCCATGCCACCGCCGGACTGGAAGACCTGCGCGGCCTCCTTTGCGGTCTGGTGGATGTCGTCGATGTCGTCGGCCGGCGAGTCGACGAAGCAGGCCGAAAGCTGCTGGAGTTCGTCGCCGGCGTTCATCAGCGTCGGCGAGTTCGGCATAAAGGAGAGCTGTTCCATCTGCTCCTGGAAGGCGTCGGCGGTTGTCTCGACGTGGTCGCGGACGCCCTCGGGCAGTTCCGGTACGACCGTCTCGTAGGCGAACTTGTTGACGTTATAGACAGAGAGTTCGGTCTCGACATCGTCGTCGACGGACGTTCCCTTGCCGAACACCTCGTCTGCGAGCTCGTCGCGACGCGGGTGGTCGGGCTTCAGCTGGTCCGGCGAGACGTGTACGTCGACGTCTTGTTTGTTGGCCTCGAACACGGCCTCGGCGAGTGCGATATTCTTCGCGACGCGGTCGAAGAGGTCCTCGGGTTCCTCGATGAGGTCACCGTCGGCATCCTTCCGGAGGTAGCGAGCCGGGAGGATGTTGTGGTAGGCGTTGCCTGTGAGTCGCTCTTCGATAGTGTCACCGTCAGTACGTTTGATCGGGAGCGTGATCTCGTCGGCGGAAAGGTCGCTGTTACTCATCGCCCGCTCCTCCTCCCGACAGCGGTCGTCTGTCGGTCGATACCCCTCGTCGTAGCTACCCGTGATCCTGTCATTTCTGGCGGCGAATACGTATTCATCGATAGCGTTTAATCCTTCTTGTCTGCGATTCGGTGGTGGCCGTAGCAAGCTCTGAAGTCGCGGCTACGGTACTCGACGAACTGTGCTGGTGACGCGTGAAACGATAGCCGCGTACAACGGGATAGATGCCGGCGATTCTTCTTAATACTGTCTAGACCGAGGTGAAAGTGAAAACCCGTCCTCGTGAACCACCAGACGTGACCGAGATATCCAGTAGAAACAGGCGGGGGTTCAGGTGTGCTGACATACGCTCACTAACAGTACGTAGGGAGGTAATAAGACTGTGTCAGCCCCTCCGCTGTAGTGCGGTTTTGGCAAACCAGGCCTGTCAGTCCGTGCGGTGTCGATACCGCGTGCATTCTCGCTGTTCCGCTCCTGATTCTTCCGGGAACGTGGCCGCTATGGCGTCCGAGAGCGAACAAATTGGCAGGCGAGAGGCGGGACGCTTACAGGTCTGTGGACCGAAGGAAAACGCGTGCAGTACGACGGGCTCACCAAGGGAATCGCAGTGGTGTTTGGAGGCCTGACAGTCGTTCTGACGGCGGTGGGCCTCGTAATCAATCCTGCGGTGCTCTTTCTGGCGCTCATGTTTGGGGTGTCGACGTATTTCATGTACTACCACCTCAGCGGGAAGATGGCGGCAAGCCTCTACGAACGGGTCGAGCGACAGGCAGCACAGAACACGGGGAACGGCCGTCGCGGCGGGTTCGGAGCCGGCCCACGAGAGGAGTGGGAACCGCCACGAGACGGTCGCCGAGCGCGCCGCTCACAGGCGAGCCAGGGTGGCCAGCGTCGCCGTCAACGACGCCAGCGCCAGCGGCGCCAGACAGCGGGCGGCCGGCAGCGCCGACAGCGCGTTCAGTCGTCGGGGCCGAGTCCGGCAGAGGCCTACCGACGGCTGGGCCTCGACCCGGATGCCGACCAGAGTACCATCAAGCGGGCCTACCGGGAGAAAGTCAAAGAGGTCCATCCAGACACCGACGGCGGGAGTGAACGGGAATTCAAGCAGGTGCAGGCAGCCTACGAGACGCTGACTGACGACTGACCGCAATTTCCATAAGCGGTGCTCCAGACCCGGACGTATGGACAACGACACGCCGCCGCTTATTGTCGACATCGACGGAACGCTGACCGACGAGAACCGCGCAATTGACCCCCACGTCATGCCGGTCCTCCGCGAGTGGCCTGCACGCGTCGTCATCGCTACCGGCAAGGCAATGCCGTTCCCGATTGCCCTCTGTGAGTTTCTGGGTATCGAACGGACAGTCGTCGCCGAGAACGGTGGCGTCGTGTTCGTCGAAGCGACAGACGAACTCAGGCTGGAAGGCGATCACGAGGCGGCGTTAGCGGTCGGCGAGGCCTACCGCGATCTGGGCCACGACCTCGGCTTCGGGCAGGTCGATCTGGCAAACCGATGGCGCGAGACGGAACTCGTCGTGTCGCGCGACCGGCCGCTTGAACCACTGGAGGAGCTGGCTTCGGCGCGCGGGCTTGTCGTCCTCGACACCGGCTTCGCCTACCATGTGACGGACCCGGTCGTCGACAAGGGAACGGGTCTTGAAGCGGTGTGTGCGGAACTTGGCTTTGAGCCCGCCGAGTTTCTGGCGGTCGGCGACTCGGTAAACGACGCCCAGATGTTCGACCTGGCCGGCGAGGCTGTTGCCGTTGCTAATGCCGATGAGACGGCACTCGAACGGGCCGACCGGGTGACCGACGCGAGCTACGGCGACGGCTTTCTCGAAGCGGTTGCGCCCTACCGGAGCTAACCCCCCGTTCGGTGCTTTCACTCGCTGTCAGACCTGTTGCTAACCGGACTGGCGAACAGGTGACGCCATCGACACCAGCTCGCACACGGCGCGGCGTCACGCAACTGCGAAGGCCGTGTGACGGTTCAGTCCATGAACCGTGCTGGCCGCGCCTTCGCGTATAAATATCCGTCCGAGCGCTACTGTGAGAGATACCCTCAGCCATCGGTTTCAGGAGCGCTCTGGAGCCGTAAATCCGGGGAAGGCTTATGTCTGCCCCACGGTAACGAGGGAACATGAGCCCCGACCGGGCTGTCCTCCGGCGCGCGCTTGACCGCGGCGAGCGGGAGGGCGGCAGCGTCGAGTTCAAAGAACGGCTCACCGAAGAGCTCCACCTCTCCGAGGGGCGACTCGAATCCCTCGCGGCGCAACTCCGCCACCGCGTCCTCTCTGGAGACGGGGAGGCGACGTACGTCGTCGGCGTCACCGACGACGGTGGTCTCGCCGGCATCTCGCCGGCGGAGTTTTCCGAGTCCATGGACGTACTCAGCCTGCTGGCAGAGGAAGCCGGCGCACACATCGAGGACGTGAAAACGTGGGGCGTCGACGGTGTCTCCGAAGACGGGTCGACAGCCACCGACGGCATCGTGGGCGTCGCGACGGTCTCCGAGGGGTCGGTCCTCGCGGACGACGACCACATCGTCGTGGGAACGGCCGGCCACGTCGACCACGGCAAATCCACGCTCGTAGGGTCGCTGGTCACCGGCGACGCAGACGACGGCGAGGGCGGGACACGCGGCTTTCTGGACGTACAGCCACACGAGGTCGAGCGGGGGCTGTCCGCGGACCTCTCCTACGGCGTCTACGGCTTCGACGATGACGGGGAGCCGATCCGTATGGACAACCCACATCGAAAGGACGACCGCGCTCGCGTCGTCGAGGAGTCCGACAGACTGATCTCTTTCGTCGACACTGTCGGTCACGAGCCGTGGCTTCGGACGACGATACGCGGCCTCGTCGGCCAGAAGCTCGACTACGGCCTCCTGACCGTCGCGGCCGACGACGGGGTGACAGAGACGACGCGAGAACACCTCGGTATTCTCCTGGCGACGGATCTCCCGACGATTGTCGCCATCACCAAAACCGACCTCGTCGATCAAGAGCGGGTCGCCGAGGTCGAACGTTCCGTCGAGCAGGCACTTCGAGAGGTCGACAAGACGCCGCTCCGGGTGGAGCGCCACGGCGTGGACACGGCAATAAACGAGATCTCCGAGACCGTCGTGCCGGTAATTACCACCAGCGCCGTCACCAAGGAGGGGCTGGACGACCTCGACGAGATGTTCGAGGCGCTGCCCAAGACTGCCGGTGAAGTTGGCGACTTCCGGATGTACGTCGACCGGACGTACAATGTCCAGGGCGTCGGTGCGGTCGCGTCTGGCACAATCAAATCCGGCGAGGTCGAGGCCGGCGACGAACTGCTCCTCGGACCGATGCAGGACGGGAGCTTCCGGGATGTCGAGGTCCGGTCCATCGAGATGCACTACCACCGGGTCGACGAGGCCAAGGCCGGCCGCATCGTCGGCATCGCGCTGAAGGGCGTCCGCGAGGCAGACATCGAGCGCGGGATGGTCCTGCTACCGAGCGACGCGGACCCGTCGCCGGTCCGTGAGTTCGAGGCCGAGGTGATGGTGTTGAACCACCCGACCCGTATCGGCGACGGCTACGAACCCGTGGTCCACCTCGAAACGGTCAGCGAGGCCGCCGCGTTCTACCCGGAGGGTGGACAACTGCTCCCGGGTGACGCCGGCACGGCCCGCGTCAGGTTCAAGTTCCGCTCCTACCTCGTCGAGGAGGGCCAGAAGTTCGTCTTCCGCGAGGGGAGTTCGAAAGGCGTCGGGACCGTCACCGACACCGATCCGGCGTAGCGCCCGGCGTTTTACTGATTCGTCCCGTCAGTCGACTGCCTGTAGCCGTCGGCCGTCTCCTCGGCGAGGCCGAACAGCACGGCCCACTCCAGCAGATTCGTGACACGGTCCAGCCAGACGGCCTCCCAGTCGGCGTGTCGCTCACGCTCCCAGCGGGGCACCTCGTCCCGGAGCGTGTCGAACGCGGCCTCGGCGTCGACTGGCTCCGAGCCGAGCGCGCCGAGGAGGGCGTCGACGCCGAAGACGGAGTCCTCGAACGCGCTCGCGAGGGCCGCCCGGTCGGGGTCGGTCTGCGTCCGGTAGTAGCCCCGCTCGCTCTCGGCGACCAGCCCCAGCGCCTGCAGGAACACGAGGTACTTCTGTGCTGTTTCGCGGGCCGTCACGTCGGTCGCCGTCTGAATCGCGCGACAGCAGTCCGCCTCGCTGTCGGGGACCAGCGGAATCGCCTCGCGGGCGGTCCGGAGAAACGAGAGCGAGCGGGGCGGCGGCGCGACCTTGTAGCGCACGGTCAGAGGCCGAAGCTCTCGGCTAACACGCGCTTGCTCGTCTCTCCGACGACGTGCGTGTCGCCGCCGACAACATCGATGGTGACGGCGGCCGGGCCGAACAGTTCGACGGGAAGCTCCGCGAAGTCCCAGTCCACATCCTCGAAAACACCCTCTAGTGGTTCGCCGTACTCTCTGGCGGCGACGGAGGGGACCTCGTCGAAGCGGTCGAAGGACTCGTCGACGGTGAGGTGGACCTCGCTGCCGTAGGCGAGCGCGTCAGTCGTCCGGGCCATCGCGGTCGCCTCGTCGCCGGCGACGGGCGCGACCGGCGCGCGGCCGGTGGCCGACAGCACCGACACCGGGTCGAAGCCGAGTTCGGCCAGCCGGAAGACGGCCAGTTCGGCGGCACGGGCCGCGGCGACGACGCTCCCGGTGACACTCGCCGTCGCGAACGACGGCAGGAACACGCCCGTCTCGGGGACGCCGGTGCGCTCGGCAACCTGGCTTGCAACATCCTCATCTGGAAGTTTGTCGGTCTCAAGGGCCAGTACAGCGAAGTCAGCGTCCTCTCGGTAGCCGATGCGCTGGAAGGCCTCTTCCTCGGCCACCAGCGCGCGTGCCGGGCCGCTCCCGAGCGCCTCGAAGTCGTCGACGGCCAGTTCCCAGCCGCCCTTCTGTGAGCACAGCAGGGCCAGCGCCGGGTGGTCCGTCGACAGTTCGACGTGGTTCAACGGTGCGCCGCCGACGGTGTCCATCGTGGACTGAACCGTCGCCAGCCCGGCCGTCTGGATTTCCGCCAGCAGCATGCCGGCCTCGACAGCGCCGGGGACCTCGACACCGAAATCCAGCACCGCGGCGTCGCCCTCCAGCGCGTGTACGTCTATCGTGAGTTCGTCCGCGAAGTCGATGGCCTCGTCGACGAGTTCTGTGGCCATTCGATTGAGACTATCCATACGCCGTCTTTGGCACCCTTCCCTTTAATCTCCGCCTTCGGCCGCGTCGCTTCTGGCCGCCCGACCGAGATGCGCTTCGACGGCGTCGACCTTGTCTTGTGCCTGCTGGTCGACGGTCCGCTTGTCGTCGATTTTCAGGAACGTGCTCACGCGGTCAGTCTGCTCCCCGACAGCCTCGTGAGCGGCGTGGGTGGCCGCGAACAGTTCCTCGCTGTCCTCCGCTTCGATTATCGTCCCCATCGGCGTCGTCTCGTACTCGACGTCGAACGCCTCCAGCGCTGCGACGGCGTCGGCGACGTACGACGACATGCTGTCTTCGATGACCGGTGCGACCGAGAGAAACCCTATGCAAGTCACATCGGTTCACACGCGCGCCTGCGACCTAACCGCTGTGGTGTTGAGAACTGAAGACGCCGCCGTCAGAAGCGCTTACTCGGTGTCTTCGACCGGTGCACCGCGCGCGTTCGTCTTCACGCTCTGGAGACCCTGTTTCGCCTTCTGCTTGGAGGCGTAGCCCTGCCCGCAGTCGGCGATTATCTCACCGTTGTCGTGGCGGAGCCGCCAGCGGGCCTTGTCCTCGCTGTCTTTGAACAGTTCGAACGTCGCCTTGCTTCCCCCCTCGTCGGGAGCCGTCTCGTCTCTCGTCTGGTCGACGACGTACGCGCCGGGGGCGTTGTTCTTGACGCTCTCGAGCCCTTGCTTTGCCTTCTGCTTGGAGGCGTACCCCTCGCCGCTGTCGGCGATGATGTTCCCGTTGTCGTGGACGAGTCGCCAGCGGTACTGCTCGCCGCGGTCCTCATACACCTCGAACGTGGCCTTGCTCGCGACGACTTCGGTCTCAACTGCCCCCTCTTCTTCCTCCCACTCCATCTCGATTTCGAGGGTAACGGTGCCGTCCTCGCGCTCGACCCCGACCTCGAAGTCAGATTCGGCCGGCGGGGCGACCGTCACAGTCTGTTCCTCGTCGGCCGGCACGGGCTCGCCGCGGCTGAGTCTGTTGGCCAATCGTCGGAAGTACGACGCGATTCCTCTGCGACTACGCGTTTCCTGTGACTCGTGGACTGTCTCGTCTGTCATGCGCTCTCACTGTCGATGGGGTAACAAATAATGGTATTCCCCAGTGGCGAGTGGCGCTACGATCGCGCAAAGTACCCGACAGCGGTAGATGAAACACTCGCTTGCGGATGTCGGATCGGAGAATGCGCTGGCTGGGAGTGAGCAATCGCGGATCGATTGCGACTCACGCCAGACGAAGTCTGTCTGCGTTGGAACCGAACCAGACGGTCGCCCTCACACGCTCCGTTCGTTGCTGGCGCTGCGATTGGCAGGGTCCAAATCCAGTTCGGTTTTCCGACCCACAGATTACGAACACACGCCACGCAATGCTCGATAGAACGGTTCGTCGTAGAAATGCGCTGGCTGGGATTTGAACCCAGGTTGTGACCATGGCAAGGTCACGTGATACCAACTACACTACCAGCGCGCACTTCGTTTGCCCTGACCCTTGCGACCGTCGGCCGCTCGGTACCAGCGCGCAACGCCTCGTTGCAATCAAATCTGGCGAGGGTGAGAGTAAAAAGCCTTCCGTTTTCCGGGGAAAACCATGGGAAGTGAGGGCAATCATCGCCCCGGCTGAGCGCCGGATCGTGTGATGGCGTCACGAGACATGGACTTTCGGAAGCGGCAATCCAGTGAGCCGTTGCATCGGTCTCGAACCGGCATGACGGACCATGTGAACGCAACGCATCGCGAACGCGAAACGGGGGCTTTTTAAGCCCTGGAAAGGGAGATATCGGCACAGTCTAGTGGCGCGACGTGGAAGCGTCACGGCATGACGACCAGCGTACTCGTGCCGTCTTCCCTCGCACGGGAAGCCGAGGACAGACGCGAGGCAACTCGCAAGCTCGGTTACGTGGCCCGCGCGGCCGCGGTCTACCGGGTTGATCGGCTGACAGTGTATCCCGACCCTGACGGGGCGGGCAAGTGGGAAGACGGGTTCGTCGAAACCGTACTGCGGTACGCCGCGACGCCCCCACACCTCCGAAAGGAGATGTGGGGTAAGCGGGACGAACTGGAGTACGTCGGCGTCCTGCCGCCGCTCCGCGTGCGTTCACAGACCGGCTCCGGATCTGAGGGTTCGGGGTCGTTAAGACAGGGAATCGTGACCGAGGTCGGAGCTGATGGGCGCGTCCGGGTCAATTGCGGCATGCAACACCCGATCTCCCTGCCCGTCCCAGCGGATATGGACGTGGCACAGGGGGAGCGCGTGACCGTCAGGGTCTCTTCGCGACGGCCGGTCCGGGCGAAACTCGTCGACGCCCCTACAACGGGATTCGACGTTGTCGCCGCGGACCTCGATGCGGCACTCTCGCGCGACGATGCCGGGCTCACTATCGCGTCCTCGCGATACGGCGAGCCGGTAACGTCGACCCGTCTCGGCCAACTGGTCGAGCGGCGCGACGCCGAGGGCGGCATGACCGTCGCCTTCGGGGCACCCGAGCGCGGGTTACCGTCGATACTCGACGTTGCCCCGGACGCCGTCGGGGGAGACCAGACGAGCGACGAACCAGAAGGGTTCGACCTCTGGCTGAATACGGTTCCGAACCAGGGCAGTGAGGTCGTGCGAACGGAAGAAGCTCTGTTCGCCTCCCTCACCTGTCTAACCCTCACGGAGTAAACGAATGCCACAACCAAGCAGACCACGCAAAGGCTCAATGGGCTTTGGCCCGCGCAAGCGCTCGACGAGCGAGACACCTCGCTTCAACAGCTGGCCGTCCGACGACGGACAGCCGGGCGTCCAGGGGTTCGCCGGCTACAAGGCAGGCATGACTCACGTCGTGCTTGTCAACGACGAACCCAACTCCCCCCGCGAGGGGATGGAGGAGACTGTCCCCGTGACAGTCATCGAGACGCCGCCGATGCGCGCCGTCGCCCTGCGAGCGTACGAAGACACGCCGTACGGTCAGCGTCCGCTGACGGAAGTCTGGACCGACGAGTTCCACTCGGAACTCGACCGGACCCTGGACGTTCCGGAGGACCACGACCCGGACGCTGCTGAGGAACAGATACGCGACGCTCACGAGGCCGGTGACCTCGGGGACCTGCGACTCATTACGCACACCGTCCCCGACGCCGTCCCGAGCGTCCCGAAGAAAAAGCCCGACGTGATGGAGACTCGCGTCGGCGGTGGGTCCGTTTCGGACCGCCTCGACTACGCCCTCGACCTCGTCGAGGACGGTGGCGAACACGCCATGAACGACATCTTCCGCGCCGGCGAGTACGCCGACGTGGCCGGTGTCACGAAAGGCAAGGGGACGCAGGGTCCCGTCAAGCGGTGGGGCGTCCAGAAGCGGAAAGGCAAACACGCCCGTCAGGGATGGCGTCGACGGATCGGCAACCTCGGTCCGTGGAACCCGTCCCGCGTGCGCTCGACGGTCCCCCAGCAGGGGCAGACCGGCTACCACCAGCGCACCGAGCTCAACAAGCGCCTCATCGACATCGGCGAGGGCGACGAACCCACCGTTGATGGCGGCTTCGTCAACTACGGCGAGGTCGATGGGTCGTACACGCTCGTGAAGGGCTCCGTGCCCGGTCCGGACAAGCGCCTGGTGCGCTTCCGGCCCGCAGTGCGTCCGAACGACCAGCCGCGCCTCGACCCCGAGGTGCGCTACGTCTCCAACGAATCGAACCAGGGATAACCTATGCAGGCAACAATCTACGACCTGGACGGCAACACAGACGGCGAGGTCAACCTGCCGGACGTCTTCGAGACGCCGGTTCGGTCCGACCTCATCGGCAAAGCTGTACGTGCCGCACAGGCCAACCGAAAGCAGGACTACGGGTCCGACGAGTACGCCGGCCTCCGAACGCCGGCCGAGTCCTTCGGTAGCGGCCGCGGGCAGGCACACGTCCCGAAGCAGGACGGCCGTGCCCGCCGCGTCCCGCAGGCGGTCAAGGGCCGACGCGCCCACCCGCCGAAAGCCGAGAAGGACCGCTCGCTCGACCTCAACGACAAGGAACGGCAGCTGGCCGTTCGCTCGGCGCTGGCCGCGACGGCCGACGCCGACCTCGTCGCCGACCGCGGCCACGAGTTCGACCGTGACGAAGTCCCCGTCGTCGTCTCTGATGACTTCGAGGACCTCGTCAAGACGCAGGAAGTCGTCTCGCTGCTGGAGGCGCTCGATGTCCACGCGGACATCGACCGCGCCGACGAGACGAAAATCAAGGCTGGACAGGGGTCGGCCCGCGGACGGAAGTACCGTCGTCCCGCCTCGATTCTCTTCGTGACCAGCGACGAGCCGTCGACGGCCGCCCGCAACCTCGCGGGGGCCGACGTGGCGACCGCCAGCGAGGTCAACACCGAAGACCTCGCGCCCGGCGGCGCACCCGGTCGACTCACAATCTTCACCGAATCCGCACTCGCGGAGGTGGCCGAGCGATGAGCTGGGATGTCATCAAACACCCACACGTCACTGAGAAGGCCATGAACGACATGGACTTCCAGAACAAGCTCCAGTTCGCCGTCGACGACCGCGCCTCCAAGGGCGAGGTCGCCGACGCCGTCGAGGAGCAGTACGACGTGACGGTCGAACAGGTCAACACGCAGAACACGATGGACGGCGAGAAGAAGGCCGTCGTTCGTCTCTCCGAGGACGACGACGCGCAGGAAGTCGCCTCCAGAATTGGGGTGTTCTAACGATGGGACGACGAATCCAAGGACAACGGCGCGGCCGCGGGACCTCCACGTTCCGTGCTCCGTCGCACCGTTACAAGGCTGATCTGGAGCACCGCAAGGTCGAGGACGGCGACGTCGTCGCCGGCACGGTCGTCGACATCGAGCACGACCCTGCCCGCTCGGCACCAGTCGCCGCCGTCGAGTTCGAAGACGGCGACCGTCGACTCATCCTCGCGCCGGAAGGCGTCGGGGTGGGCGACGAGCTACAGGTCGGCGTCAGCGCCGAGATCGCACCCGGGAACACGCTCCCGCTGGCCGAAATCCCAGAGGGAGTCCCGGTGTGTAACGTCGAATCCAGCCCCGGTGACGGTGGGAAGTTCGCCCGCGCGTCGGGTGTCAACGCCCAGCTGCTCACCCACGACCGCAACGTCGCGGTCGTCAAGCTCCCCTCCGGGGAGATGAAGCGGCTTGACCCGCAGTGTCGCGCCACCATCGGCGTCGTTGCCGGTGGCGGCCGGACTGACAAGCCGTTCGTCAAGGCTGGCAACAAGCATCACAAGATGAAAGCGCGAGGGACGAAGTGGCCAAATGTCCGCGGTGTTGCGATGAACGCCGTCGACCACCCGTTCGGTGGTGGCGGCCGCCAGCACCCCGGCAAGCCCAAGTCCATCTCGCGGAACGCCCCGCCTGGCCGTAAGGTCGGGGACATCGCCTCGAAGCGAACAGGTCGAGGTGGCAACGAATGAGCTCAGAATACCAAATCGGCCACGAAGGAGAGTTCTCCTTCCGCGGCCACACGCTCGACGAGCTGCAGGCAATGGAGCTCGAGGAAGTCGCGGAACTGCTCCCCGCTCGACAGCGGCGAAGTATCGTACGCGGCCTGACTGAGGAGAAACACAAGCTCCTCGAGAAGGCCCGCGAGGCCGGCGAAGAGGAGACAGCCAACGATCCGATCCGGACGCACCTGCGCGACATGCCGGTGCTCCCGGAGATGGTCGGGCTGACCTTCGCCGTCCACGACGGCCAGAACTTCGAGCGTGTCAAAGTCGAGCCCGAGATGCTCGGCCACTACCTCGGTGAGTTCCAGCTCACCCGGAGTAGCGTCGAACACGGTCAGGCCGGTATCGGAGCGACACGCTCCTCGAAGTTCGTACCGCTCAAATAATCATGGGAATCAGTTACTCAGTCGAAGCCGACCCGGACACGACGGCCAAAGCGATGCTCCGGGAGCGGCAGATGAGCTTCAAGCACAGCAAGGCCATCGCCCGCGAGATCAAGGGCAAAACGGCCGGCGAGGCTGTCGACTACCTCGAGGCGGTTATCGAGGGCGACCAGCCCGTTCCGTTCAAACAGCACAACTCGGGCGTCGGCCACAAAAGCAAGGTCGACGGCTGGGACGCCGGACGCTATCCGGAGAAGGCCAGCAAGGCCTTCCTCGACCTGCTCGAGAACGCGGTCGGCAACGCCGACCACCAGGGCTTCGACGGTGAGGCCATGACGATCAAGCACGTCGCCGCCCACAAGGTTGGCGAGCAGCAGGGTCGCAAGCCCCGCGCGATGGGGCGTGCCTCGGCGTGGAACAGCCCGCAGGTCGACGTCGAACTCATCCTCGAGGAGGTCGAAGACTAATGGCCGACGAACAACAGTTCATCGAGGACGGACTCCAGCGGACCCAGATAGACGAGTTCTTCGCAGAAGAACTCGGTCGCGCCGGCTACGGCGGCATGGATGTCGCCAAGACGCCGATGGGGACCCAGATCGTGCTCAAAGCCGAGAAGCCAGGGATGGTCATCGGCAAGGGCGGGAAGAACATCCGGAAAATCACGACGGAACTCGAGGACCGATTCAACCTCGACGACCCGCAGGTCGACGTGCAGGAAGTCGACGAGCCGGACCTCAACGCCCGCATCGTCGCGGACCGACTGGCCAACGCACTCGAGCGTGGCTGGTACTTCCGCAAAGCGGGCCACACCACCATCGACCGCATCATGGAGTCGGGCGCACTCGGCGCAGAGATCGTCCTCTCCGGAAAGGTCACGGGTGCTCGCTCACGCGTGGAGAAGTTCAACCGCGGCTACGTCAAGCACAACGGCGAGCCCGCGGAGGAGATCGTCGACAGCGGCGTCGGCGTCGCGGTGATGAAGCTCGGTACCATCGGGGTCCGAGTCAAGATCATCCCGCCGGACGCGGAGCTCCCCGACGACTTCGAGATCTACGAGGATGTCGACGTCGAGGACTACGTGGCTGACACCGACGGCGAGTCCGTCGAGGAACTCCTCGAAGGCGAGCCCGAAGACAGCGAAACCGCTGAGGAACTCGACGAGGACGTGGCCGCTGGGGCCGACGACGACTCCGAGACCGACGAGGAGTTCGTCGACGAGGAAATCGTCGAGGAAGACGTCGAAGTCCCGACTGACGACGACGTCGAGGACGTCGACGTCGACGAACTCGAAGAGGCTGTCGACGAAGAACTCGACGAGGACGTCGAAGCCGAAGCCGAAGAGCTGATGGACGAGATGGACGAGGAGGGTGACGACGAATGACCGTCCTCCACGTCCAGGAGATTCGGGACATGACGCCCGCCGAGCGCGAGGCGGAACTCGACGACCTGAAGACCGAACTACTGAACGCCCGGGCCGTCCAGGCCGCGGGTGGTGCGCCGGAAAACCCCGGCCGCATCAAGGAGCTGCGGAAGGCCATCGCCCGCATCAAGACGGTGCAGGGCGAAGAAGGCGACCTGCAGGAGAACGAATAATGCCACTGACACCCGAGACGCTCCCACGACACGAACTCGTCGGCCTCGACTGCGAGGTCGTCACGGCGTCCAACCCGGACGCCGTCGGTATCAGCGGAACTGTCGTCGCGGAGACGACACAGATGCTGACGGTCGAGGGAGCCGACCGGGTGTGGCACGTGCCGAAGGACGGCGCGACATTTTCGTTCGCCCTGTCGACCGAGACGGTATTGGTCGACGGCGACCGACTCGTCGCGCGTCCCGCTCGTCGCACAGAGAACACAGGAGATTCACTATGGCGCTAGGACTGAACGTACAGGAACCGGAGGAAGCCTGTGCCGATCAGAACTGCCCGTTCCACGGAGCCCTCTCCGTGCGCGGACAGACACTGAACGGCGAGGTAGCCTCCACTGACATGGAGAAGACCGTTGTCGTCGAGCGCGAGTACGACGTGAAGGTGCCGAAATACGACCGCTTCATGAAGCGGCGGAGCCGCGTTCCGGCTCACGCACCTGACTGTCTCGACCTCGCGGTCGGTGACACGGTCACGATAGCAGAGTGTCGACCGCTCTCGAAAACGAAAAGCCACGTCGTCGTTAGCGCGGGCTCGGACGAGGCCGCGAACGACGAACAGGACGGTGATGCCTG
This sequence comes from Haloarcula rubripromontorii, assembly GCF_001280425.1. Classification (NCBI taxonomy): domain Archaea; kingdom Methanobacteriati; phylum Methanobacteriota; class Halobacteria; order Halobacteriales; family Haloarculaceae; genus Haloarcula; species Haloarcula rubripromontorii. The sequence goes on from NZ_LIUF01000002.1 coordinate 672,142, forward strand.
ATGGAAGCACTCGGTGCTGACGTCACGCAAGGCCTGGAGAAGGGCTCGCTCATCACGTGTGCGGATAACACGGGAGCGCGCGAACTCAAGGTCATTTCCGTCCACGGCTACTCGGGAACGAAGAACCGCCACCCCAAGGCTGGGCTGGGCGACAAGATCACGGTCTCGGTCACCAAGGGGACGCCCGAAATGCGTCGCCAGGTGCTCGAAGCCGTCGTCGTCCGCCAGCGAAAGCCGATCCGTCGACCCGACGGCACCCGCGTCAAGTTCGAAGACAACGCGGCCGTCATCGTCGACGAGAACGAGGACCCGCGCGGGACCGAGCTGAAAGGTCCCATCGCACGGGAAGTCGCACAGCGATTCGGCAGTGTGGCATCAGCAGCGACGATGATCGTATAGAACCATGAGCAAGCAACCAGACAAACAACGCAAGAGTCAACGACGTGCCCCGCTTCACGAGCGGCACAAGCAGGTCCGGGCGACGCTGTCTGCCGACCTCCGCGAGGAGTACGGCCAGCGAAACGTCCGCGTCAACGCTGGTGACACCGTCGAGGTGCTCCGCGGCGACTTCGCCGGCGAGGAAGGCGAAGTTCTGAACGTGGACCTCGATAAGGCCGTCATCCACGTCGAAGACGTCACGCTCGAGAAGACGGACGGTGAGGAAGTCCCGCGACCGCTTGACACCTCGAACGTCCGCGTGACGGACCTAGACCTCGAAGACGAGAAGCGCGAGGCGCGTCTCGAATCGGAGGATGATTCCGCATGAGTAACCACCAGAAGCGACTCTCGGTGCCAGACAGCTGGCCCGTAGAGCGCAAGACCGCGACGTTTACGGTGAAAGCCGGTGCCGGCCCGCACGGTGAGGACGGGGTTCCCCTCCTCATCGTCCTTCGGGACGTGCTCGGCTACGCCGACAACCGCAAGGAAGCCCGCTACGCCCTCAACGAGGACAACGTCCTCATCAACGGGAAGGCCATCTCTGACGAGGAACGCCCCGTCGGGATGTTCGATATTCTGGCCTTCACCGAGCGCGAGGAGTACTACCGCGTGTTCCCCGGCGAGGGTGGTCGGCTAGCGCTGACCGCAATCGACCCGGACGCGGCACAGTCCAAACTCGGCAAGATCGTCACCAAGACGCACGTCTCCGGTGGCGACGTCCAGCTGGGGCTCCACGACGGTGAGACGCTCATCGTCGAGGACGGCCAGACCTACGACGGTGGTGACTCCATCGTCGTCGGCAACGAGGACGGCGATGTCGTCGCTCACTTCGAATACGAAGAGGGCGCGCTCGTCACCGCCGTCGACGGCGCCCACGCGGGCGAAGTCGGCGAGATCGAGGAGATTCAGGTGACGCCGGGCTCGGCCCAGAACAACGTCATCGTCTCACAGGACGACGGCGAAGGCTTCGAGACGGTCGAAGAGTACGTCGTCGTCATCGACGAGAACTTCACAGGTGATGACGAATGAGCTCCGAGAGCGAGTCCAGCGGCGATTTCCACGAGATGCGCGAACCGCGCATCGAGAAGGTCGTCGTTCACATGGGTATCGGCCACGGTGGCCGCGACCTCGCCAACGCAGAGGACATTCTCGGGGAAATCACCGGGCAGACGCCGGTACGAACGAAGGCCAAGCGGACTGTCGGCGAGTTCGACATCCGCGAGGGCGACCCAATCGGTGCGAAGGTTACCCTCCGCGACGAGATGGCCGAAGCGTTCCTCGAGACCGCACTGCCACTCGCCGAACTGTCGGCAACGCAGTTCGACGACACCGGCAACTTCAGTTTCGGCGTCGAGGAACACACCGAGTTCCCGAGTCAGGAGTACGACCCGAGCATCGGAATCTACGGGCTTGACGTGACGGTTAACCTCGTCCGCCCCGGCTACCGCGTCGCCAAGCGCGACAAGGCGTCGCGCTCGATTCCGACGAAGCATCGACTCAACCCGGCGGACGCAGTCGCCTTCATCGAGTCGACCTACGACGTGGAGGTGAGCGAATGAGCGAAAGTGAAACCACAGACGAGCCCGATTCCGAGACGGCATCCAGTGAGCGAACTGGCCAGCTCGAGTCCTGTCAGCGCTGCGGTCGCGAACAGGGACTCGTCGGCAAGTACGACATCTGGCTGTGCCGCCAGTGCTTCCGCGAGATTTCGCGGGGCATGGGCTTCAAGAAGTACAGCTAACAATGACAGGGAACGACCCATTTGCCAACGCACTGTCGGCGCTTAACAACGCCGAAAGCGTCGGGCACCTAGAGCAGACAGTATCGCCCGCTTCGAACGAGATCGGCAGCGTCCTCGAGGTCTTCTACGACCGCGGGTACATCGACGGATTCAGTTTCGTCGACGACGGCAAAGCCGGCGAGTTCGAAGTCGAACTGAAAGGAGCCATCAACGAGTGTGGCCCGGTCAAGCCCCGCTACTCAGCGGGTGCCGACGAGTTCGAGAAGTGGGAGAAGCGATTCCTCCCCGCCCGTGACTACGGGACGCTCGTCGTCACGACCAGCCACGGCATCATGAGCCACTACGAGGCTCGTGAGCAGGGCGTTGGTGGCCAAGTCATCGCGTACGTATACTAACAATGCCACGAGTAGAACTGGAGATTCCGGAGGACGTGGACGCCGAGCAGGACCATCTCGACATCACCGTCGAGGGGGACAACGGCAGCGTCACGCGTCGGCTCTGGTACCCTGACATCGACGTGTCCGTCGACGGCGACACGGTCGTCATCGAGTCCGACGAGGACAACGCCAAGACGATGTCGACGATCGGTACCTTCCAGAGCCACATCGAGAATATGTTCCACGGCGTGACCGAGGGCTGGGAGTACGGTATGGAGGTCTTTTACTCTCACTTCCCGATGCAGGTCGACGTCGAGGGTGACGAAGTCGTCATCGAGAACTTCCTGGGCGAGAAGGCCCCCCGCCGCACGACGATCCACGGCGATACGGACGTCGAAATCGACGGTGAGGAGCTGACTATCAGCGGTCCCGACATCGAAGCCGTCGGTCAGACCGCTGCGGACATCGAACAGCTCACGCGCATCAACGACAAGGACGTGCGCGTGTTCCAGGACGGGGTGTACATCACCCGAAAACCGAACCGAGGTGACGCCTGATGGCGGACAACGAAGAAGACGTCGAAGCAGAGGAAGCGTACACCGAGCTGACCGACATCAGCGGCGTTGGCCCGTCCAAGGCGGAATCGCTCCGCGAGGCCGGGTTCAACTCGGTCGAAGACGTTCGCGGTGCCGACCAGTCCGCGCTCGCCGATGTCAGTGGCATCGGGAACGCGCTGGCGGCCCGAATCAAGGCCGATGTCGGCGGACTCGAAGTCGATTCCGAGACCGAAGCCGAAGTCGAAGAGGAAGGCGGCGAAGAAGCGCCCGACGAGGACGTGGAGACGGAACTCCAGGCTCGCGGGCTCACCGACAAGACGCCGGACCTCTCCGACGAGGAGGCGCGGTTACTGACCCAGCGACACCGGGTCGGCAAGCCGCAGTTCAACCGCCAGGACCACCACAAGAAAAAGCGCGTCTCGACCTCGTGGCGCAAGCCCCGCGGCCAGCTCTCGAAGCAGCGCCGCGGCATCAAGGGCAAGGGCGACACGGTCGAGGCAGGCTTCCGCTCGCCGACCGCGGTTCGCGGCAAGCACCCGTCCGGCTTCGAGGAGGTCCGCGTGCACAACGTGGACGACCTCGAAGGCGTCGACGGCGACACTGAGGCCGTTCGGATCGCCTCAAAGGTCGGTGCTCGCAAGCGCGAGCGAATCGAAGAGGAAGCCGAGGACGCGGGTATCCGCGTTCTCAACCCCACCTACGTCGAAGTCGAGGTGAGTGAGTGATGACTGATCTCTCTGCACAGAAGCGACTCGCGGCTGACGTCCTCGACGTCGGGAAGAACCGCGTCTGGTTCGACCCCGAGCGACAGGGCGACATCGCCGACGCGATCACCCGCGAGGACGTTCGCGAACTGGTCGATGAGGGCGCCGTTCAGGCGAAAGACAAGAAAGGCAACTCCCGTGGACGCGCCCGGGAGCGCCAGAAGAAGCGTGCGTACGGCCACCAGAAGGGAGCCGGCTCCCGGAAGGGCAAGGCAGGCGCACGGCAGAACTCCAAGGAGGACTGGGAGTCACGCATCCGCGCACAGCGGACGAAGCTGCGCGAACTGCGTGACGAGGGAACGCTTTCGAGTTCGCAGTACCGCGACCTGTACGACAAGGCCGGCGGTGGCGAGTTCGACAGCGTTGCCGATCTCGAACGTTACATCGACGCAAATCACGGTGACGCATAATGGCGACAGGACCACGATATAAAGTACCGATGCGGCGACGCCGCGAGGCCAGAACCGATTACCATCAGCGGTTGCGCCTGTTGAAATCCGGTAAGCCACGTCTCGTTGCTCGAAAGAGCAATAAACACGTCAGGGCGCAGCTGGTGACGCTTGGCCCCAACGGCGACGACACTCTCGCGTCCGCTCACTCGAGCGACCTCGCCGAGTACGGCTGGGAGGCCCCGACGGGCAACATGCCCTCGGCCTACCTCACCGGTCTGCTCGCCGGGCTTCGCGCACAGGAAGCGGGCATCGAGGAGGCAGTGCTCGACATCGGACTCAACAGCCCGACCCCCGGAAGCAAAGTATTCGCAATACAGGAAGGCGCAATCGACGCCGGCCTGGACATTCCGCACAACGACGACGTACTCGCCGACTGGCAGCGCACGCGCGGTGCCCACATCGCCGAGTACGACGAGCAGCTCGACGAGCCGCTGTACAGCGGCGACTTCGACGCTGCAGACCTCCCGGAGCACTTCGACGAGCTCCGCGAGACCCTACTGGACGGTGACATCGAACTATGAGTGCTAACAACGGATGGGAGCCACGGACACGCCTCGGCAAGCAGGTTGTCGAGGGCGAAATCGACTCCATGCAGGAGGCGCTGAACTCCGGACTCCCGCTGAAAGAATCGGAAGTCGTCGACCAGCTCGTTCCCGATCTGGAAGACGAAGTGCTGGACATCAACATGGTCCAGCGGATGACAGACTCCGGCCGCCGCGTGAAGTTCCGCTGCGTGGTCGCCGTTGGCAACCGCGACGGCCTCATCGGCTACGCCGAAGGGCGTGACGATCAGGTCGGCGGTGCCATCCAGAAAGCTATCGACATCGCGAAGCTGAACATCATCGATGTCTCCCGCGGCTGTGGGTCCTGGGAGTGTGGCTGTGGCCGTCCCCACACGGTCGCGCTGCGCACCGAGGGCAAGGCCGGGAGCGTCGAAGTCGAGCTGCAGCCGGCCCCGCGCGGGCTGGGCCTCGCGGGCGGAGAGACCGTCCGCAAGGTGCTCGAACTCGCCGGTATCGAGGACATCTGGACACGCAGTAGCGGGAACACGCGTACCACGGTCAACTTCGCGAAGGCGACCTTCAACGCCCTGCAGAACACGGCCGAGGCGCGCGTCCCCGAACGAACCTTCGAGAAGCGAGAGGTGATCGAGTGATGCACGCGCTCGTCCAGCTCCGTGGCGAAGTCAACATGCACAGCGACATCCAGGACACCCTGGAGATGCTCAACATCCACCACGTGAACCACTGCACGCTCGTCCCTGAGACGGACGCCTACCGCGGCATGGTGACGAAGGTCAACGACTTCGTCGCCTTCGGTGAGCCGAGCCAGGACACCTTGGAGACGATTCTGGCCACGCGCGCCGAGCCGCTTGAGGGCGACGCCGACGTGGACGACGAGTGGGTCGCCGAGAACACGGACTACGACGACATCTCCGGGCTCGCGTTCGCGCTCCTCTCCGAGGAGACGACGCTGCGCGAGCAGGGACTGTCCCCGACGCTCCGTCTGCACCCGCCTCGCGGCGGCCATGACGGCGTCAAACACCCCGTCAAGGAGGGCGGGCAGCTCGGGAAACACGACACCGAGGGAATCGACGACCTCCTGGAGGCGATGCGATAATGACGAGTAAAAAGAAACGACAGCGCGGCTCACGTACGCACGGCGGCGGCTCGCACAAGAACCGACGTGGTGCCGGTCACCGCGGCGGTCGCGGTGCCGCAGGCCGTGACAAACACGAGTTCCACAACCACGAACCGCTCGGCAAGAGCGGCTTCAAGCGCCCGCAGAAGGTGCAGGAAGAGGCCGCAACTATCGACGTTCGCGAGATCGACGAGAACGTCACGCTGCTGGCCGCCGACGACGTCGCCGAAGTCGAAGACGGTGGCTTCCGCGTCGATGTCCGTGATGTGGTCGAAGAGGCCGACGACGCCGATTACGTGAAGGTCCTCGGTGCCGGCCAGGTTCGCCACGAACTCACGCTCATCGCCGACGACTTCTCCGAGGGCGCTCGCGAGAAAGTCGAAGCCGCAGGCGGAAGCGTCGAACTGACCGACCTCGGCGAGCAGCGCCAGGCCGAGGCCGAAGAAACCGACGACGCGGACGCGGACGAGGAATAACGAACGATGAGCTGGAAGGACACCGCCGAACCACTGCTTGTCCGGATGCCCGCAGTCCAGCGGCCGGACGGACACGTCCCGTTCAAGCGCAAGCTCACTTGGACAGGGGGCGTGCTCCTGCTGTATTTCTTCCTGACGAACGTGAAGCTGTTCGGGCTGGACATCGACGCCAGTCAACAGGTGTTCGGGCGCTTCTCCTCGATTCTGGCCTCCGGCCAGGGGAGTATCATGCAGCTGGGTATCGGTCCGATCGTTACGGCGTCCATCGTGTTACAGCTCCTCGGTGGTGCGGACCTGCTCGGGCTGAACACCCAAGACGATCCGCGAGATCAGATCCTGTATCAGGGGCTCCAGAAGCTGCTGGTACTTGTGATGATCTGTCTCACCGGGCTCCCGATGGTGTTTGCCGGCGGCTTCCTCCCGGCTGACACAGCGGTCGCGAACTCACTGGGTATCGGCACGGCCGGTGTCCAGTGGCTCATCTTCGCCCAGATGTTCGTCGGCGGTGTCCTCATCCTGTTTATGGACGAGGTCATCTCCAAATGGGGCGTCGGCTCCGGTATCGGCCTGTTCATTGTCGCCGGCGTGAGCCAACGGCTTGTCGGTGGCCTCCTGACGGCCCCGTTCCTCGGGAACAGCGAGGGGATCATCTACACCTGGTACCTGTTCATCACCGGCCAGCGCGGTACCGGACCAGTGCTGGCTGCTGATGGCCTCCAGACCGTGCTGCTCCAAGGCGAACTGCTGGGGCTGTTCACGACAGTCCTCATCTTCGCAGTGGTCGTCTACGCCGAATCGGTCCGTGTCGAGATCCCGCTGTCGAACGCCCGCGTGAAAGGGGCCCGTGGCCGGTTCCCGGTCAAGCTCATCTACGCGAGCGTCCTGCCGATGATCCTTGTCCGGGCGCTGCAGGCGAATATCCAGTTCCTGGGCCGGATCCTGAACGCCCAGCTGGGCTCGATGCCAGCGTTCCTCGGCACGTACGCCAACGGCCAGCCAACCGGCGGTCTGTTCTACTTCCTTGCCCCCGTTCAGAGCCGTGGCGACTGGATGTGGTGGCTCGAAGGAACGGCCCAACCGGTCTGGCAGATTCTGACTCGGGTCGGTATCGACCTGTTCGTCATGCTGGTCGGCGGCGCTATCTTCGCCGTGTTCTGGGTCGAAACCACCGACATGGGCCCGGAGGCGACGGCCAAGCAGATCCACAACTCCGGGATGCAGATCCCCGGCTTCCGTCAGAACGTCGGCGTCATCGAAAAGGTCCTTGAGCGATATATCCCGCAAGTGACCGTCATCGGTGGGGCCTTGGTCGGACTGCTCGCCGTGATGGCCAACATGCTGGGTACCATCGGCGGCGTCTCCGGTACTGGGCTGCTGCTGACAGTCTCCATCACGTACAAGCTGTACGAGGAGATCGCTGAAGAGCAGCTCATGGAGATGCATCCGATGATGCGCCAGATGTTCGGGTAGAGCGGTAGAATATCTGGACTTCCTTAATTTCGCTCCGTCCTCTGAACAACTGCTTCGGCTTTATTTTTCCCGCTCAGAGAAGTTATCTTAGATGAGTAGCACACGTGACAGCATTGATGTCGCTCGTTACCGAAATAGTAGTTTGGCACACATAGACGCTGTGCTCGTCGACTGAGACTCACTGTAGTCCCTCAATCAGTCTGCGGGCTTTCATCCTCAGCCCTTAATAAAATAGTTGGTTCATTTGCTGATGAATCTCGCGCTGCAGACAGCGGTGGCCGCCCCGTGGGAGGCGATTGAAGTGTGCAAGGACGGGGGCGCTGATAACTGAGGACAACGAAAAGGAGTATCCCGGACGGCCTACAAGATCCTTCGAGTTCATAGTGGTTTTATTACGCGTAATTAGATACGATTATAAGGGGTGGCGTAGATATCCAGCCCGTTGTTTCCTAAATAAAATCTTCTGTAATTAACCGAATGCGTGAAGACTATGCAATGCATTAAAATGCTAATTCACACTCCAAGTTATCAGCTGTCTCATCAAGCTCGATGGAATGGGTCGCTCAAAATGGTGATTCTGACGTAGTTCTCGAAATGGAGAATGCTGTTGTGTCTCCTAATCTCATATTCGCCGGCAAAGTACTGTCTGTTGACAGGTTTGGGAAGCGACCATCACTCAGGACAAGTTGGCTAGGGTTGAAGTACTCAGCGTCCGCTGCGTCTGAAAGTGACTTGACTGATTCTTCTAGAACTATTAGTTCACGACTGTTGTCTTCAGCCGGGTTTAAATACTTGAAATAGCACGGCGAGGGGTGTCATTAATGATTGCAAAACGCTACGACAAAAAGTACTCGCTTAGCTCGCTCACTCCACACCGGCGTGCTTATCGAGGATAGTCGAAATGCGATCGCGTAGCTCAGATCCGATTTGGGGCCATGTATACCGCTGCTCAACCAGTGTTCTGGCGGCGGTGCCGATAGCATGGCGTTTATTAGCGTCGGAAAGTAGCTGATGGATGGCGTTGGCGAATTCTGTCGCGTTGTCTGAAATGACGATATGCTTCCCGTCTAACGCGTTGATTCCTTCCCTTGCGAGTGGGGTAGCGACGACGGGCCGTCCCAGCGCCATCGCCTCAAGGACTTTGTTCTGGAGCCCGGATCCGTGTCGCATCGGCGCGACGACGATGTCAGCGCGATCAAGATACTCTGCAGGGTCATTCACGAACCCTGTTACCGTCACGCCCGGGCGTGCGTCTGTTGATGCGACTCGGTCGCTTGGATCTGTTCCAACGACTTGGAACTCGGCAGTAGGGTACTTGGACCGAATGGTGGGAAAAACTTCCTCTATAAAGTACAATGCGGCGTCTTCGTTCGGGAAGTAATCCATCTTTCCGAGAAAGACAATCCTTGGATCATTGGGTGCAGTCCTGAATTCATTGGACCCTCGTCCGATGAGGTCTGGCTTCACGCCGTTCGGGAGGATAGAGAGCGATGAAAAAGACTGCCGACCGGTGACAAAGTTGCGGTCCGCCTCCGTGATAATGAACGAGTGATCAAAGGAATTCGCGACGGACCGCTCGTACTTCCTGAGTCGCCGCCATTCGACCGGATAGATCGCGCGCCAAAGTCCAGTCGCGTCCTTCGAGGCTTCGCGATAGGTCCGAGATATCGCGTCTACGAGGTCCGCGGTCACTGGAGGCGACTGACCGAACGCGTACTCGGTCGTCCGAACGTGGTTACAGTGGAGCAGATCAAACCTGTGGGCGTGATCGTCGAGCCAAGCATCGACCTCATCGAATCTATAATAATGCGTTTGAAGCGGCTTCGAAGAGGCAAGCCCCGGTAGCGTGTTAAGATAGAATTTGTAGTTGGAATAAGTGAAGAGGTGGATGGCTTCAAACTCCGCTCTGAGCGCCTTGACAGCCGATTCGTCGATTGGTTCTTGATCGATGACGAGTAATTCAACATCGTGCTCCCGGGCGAGTTCGCGGGCTGTGTAAAACATCCGGAGCTTCGCACCCCCAGTGAGCGGATACGGAAGCCGAGAACAAAGTACCAGAATACGAGCCAAGGTGAGAGAGACTTTGCTGGAGCGGATTATGAGATTTGTGATAGCGATTTCCGTACCGGACCTCCTTCGCGACCCTAAACGGCTGATTGTCGGGCTCCGGTTCGAAATCCGAGGATGATACCCTTCCCACAGCGTAAATCTACAGTGAGAGGGACCAGTATCGCATGGACAGACATATATTTCCAAAACATCGAACCACCAGTATGCAACTCGCTGTATTTGCTGAGGACTTCTATCCCGCGATCAACGGAGGTGCATTATTACAGTGGAGAATCTGCCAGGTCGCTGCACAAGACGGGCACGACGTCACAGTGTTCACGGCGAAGACGAGCGAGACACGATGTTTAAGCCAGGTTGATGGAGTGAAGATTCATCGACCAATGCGTGCGAAGCCAGAATCAGCAGAGGGGTATGAACCGCACGCGGTGTTGTACCGGATCGCGTTTTCGCTGTACACGTTCTTTTATGCGTACCGCTGGTTTAGTCGGAATGATGTCGACGGGATATATGCGAGTTCCCTCTCCTTACATTGGGTTGCGAAGGTACTCTCTCGGTTCAAAGACGTTCCGGTCGTGAATTTCGTCGGTGGAACGCCGTCCGCGAGGTCCGAGTTCCAGTGGACGCCGAAATTTTTTCTTGAGCGTCTCAACTTCAGATTCTGGCTGGGGGACTTCGTCTACTGTCAGGCCTCCCGCGTTGCGAACGTCATCCAAACGGCGGGAAACAACGTCGAAACGACACCCGGTATCGTAAACGCGGAAGCAATCCGCATGGCCGACAAGTCGAGCGACAGAGAAGCTTTCCGACGCGAATGGGGGTTCGACAGCGACGACATCATTCTCAGCTTCGTAGGCAGGCTCGTCCCTCTAAAGAACCCCGACACGGCCCTTGATATCGTCGCCGGTCTTCCCGACCGATATAAACTTGTGGTCGTCGGCGACGGACCGATGTTCGATCAGCTCGAGAATACGGTCGAACAGTGTGGGCTTTCCGACCGCATTCGCTTTACCGGTGTGTTGGAGCACGATTTGGCACTCGAAACTGTCGCAGCGACGGATGCCGTACTGCTCACGTCTGATTTCGAATCACATCCGACAGTTGTGTACGAAGGCCTCACGCTGGGGAAGCATGTGTTCGCGACGCCGGTCGGGACAATTCCAGAAACTGACTACCCACGCCTTCACGCAGGAACGGTCGACGAACTGCCTGAAATAATTCAAGAAACAGAGTGGAAACCACTCGAAACGTACGATGAGGAGGCCCTCGCAAAGTATTCTATCGAGTCATCGACGAGAGCAATACTGGAGACCATGGAATCGCTGCGGACGACGCAGCAAAGTAGCGAGGTGGCGTGAGATTGACGGGAAGCGTCGTTATCAGCCTCGAAGTGGAACTCGGATGGGCAAAACATGACCTCAACGAGTATGACCACCTCAGTGAAGACCGACGCACCGAAACAAGAACGCTGAGTAATCTCTTGGACTGGTGTGAATCTGCCGAGGTCCCCATTACGTTTGATGTCGTCGGACATCTTTTGCTTGATGCGTGCGATGGCAACCATGAGGGGCGTCCTGGTGACGGGTGGTTCGATGCTGATCCGGGGACAGACGTTGAATCCGACCCTCTGTTCTATGCACCGGACATGATCGATGCAATCTGTTCGAGCCCGGTTCCCCACGACGTATGCACGCACACATTTTCGCACACGCCGTGTGGAGAGGTGACATCGGAAACGGTCGACTGGGAACTGCGACGGGCTCAGGACGCCCACGACGAGTTTGGAATCCCGTGGTCGCGGGCGTTCGTCCCACCGCGTCACAGTTCAGCACACGAGCGTGTGCTCAAACAGAACGGTATCGACACGGTTCGCACTCCCGAACCGTGTCGGCTAATCCAGATGAACGTAGGTCGGCGCCTGTATCACAATGCTTTGTCCCCTTACCAGCCGAGTGACGGACGCATCTGTGATGGAACTGCCGTCACACCGAGCACGCCGTACATCTCGCTCGGGTGTCCGAACCTGTCGATGGGGCAGCTCGACCCGCACCCCGTGTTCAGGCTGATCCCGGTCTCACTTCGAAAACAGTGGCATCTCAGACGGCTCTGCCGCGGCGTCGACAGGGCAATCCAGTCGGACGCCACGCTGCACGTCTGGTCTCACCTTTGGGACCTCTCGAACGCTCACCAGCGGGACATCGTTGAGCGGTTTATTGCCTATGCTGGAGCACGACAGGAGCAGGGTGAAATCGATGTGCTGACCATGGCCGACTTCGGCCGAGTGATCAGGCAAACGAACTAAAGAAGTCGACGTATCTCTGGCGCAACACATCAGTTGAGAACTTTTTGACGTCATCAACCGGGAGTGACTCGAAGTGCGAAACTAAATCGAGAAACTCGTCCGCCGTGGTGAACGTGTTCTCAGTAACTGATGACACGTCACCGACATCTCGAGCAACGACCGGTGTGCCCGAAGCGAGCGACTCAAGTAGGACTCTGGGGAGGCCCTCGGTAAGAGATGGGTGGATCAGTACATTAGCGAATGTCAAATATCTTGGGACCGCTGCTGGAGCGATTGGGCCTGTGAAAGAAACCCGATGCTCCAGCGCTGGCGGAACATCAATTGAATCTTGTTTGCTGCCGATAAACACTACATGCAGGTCTGGTCGGCGAGTAAGCAGGCGGGGGAGGGTCGCTTCGATAAACTTGGCCCCCTTCAAATCAGTTATTCTGCCGATTGATATGGCGATAGGTCCCTCGACACCGTACGGCGACTCCGTCCCGACGTTGGAAAACCGGTCTAGATTCACCGGCGTCGGGAGTTCGGCCACCTCGCGTTTGTTCGGTCCGAAAAAGAGGGACACCAACCGATCAGTCCCGGCCGAGCCAAGAGTAATATACTTTGTAGAGAGGGCGATGGGGAGATGTCCAAGCATGTTGTTGACCGCAAAGAATTTAATGCACTGTAAGTCGGACGCGACTCGGTATTCAAAGAACCTGTCGCCGCTGTAGCGGTACACGAAGGGAACATCGTACAGGCTACCGAGTGTCGCTCCGATAGTCCCATGAATAGGCGGCTGTACGACATGTGTCAGTACATCTGGGTCGTGTGTACGGAGATATGAGTGGAGGGCTTGCATCCCGCCAACTCGGGTTGAATTGTACGCGGTCCCGTAGACCGAGAATAGTTCGTGTACGTCAGCGTTGAGTTCGTTGACCGCGGTACCGACGAGGTGGAGGTCTAGATCGTCGTTCATCATCAGACCGATATTCCTTGTCGTCAAGCCGACATTAAATGCGGTTGCAGATCCGATGTAGAAACAGGCGGTCGTTGACATGGTGCAGTATCGTCGGTCTAAGAATTAAATAATGATTGATTTCACTACAGGCATATGAGAACGTGGGCTCTCACTAATCAGTCAACACTGAACAGAGAATAATAATAGTATGCAGAGCCGACGGTGTTGGATTGAATATCTAACCGTTTCAGCTGTTTCGAGAATTGGCAGAATAGTGCAACAACGGGGGGAACGAACAATCTAGACCATCGTCAAATCGGGAGGTTGGAGTCAATAGTTCTGTTCAGTTCAGCCCTCTGCTGGAGTTTTACCATTGACCACCTGAATTGACCATTATCCATCAATAACGTAACGTATTTATTCAGTGGCATCAATCAATTACGATAATGAATAGCACCTTAAGTGACGAAGATTTGAATATATCGGCCGTGGTGAATCGCCAGACGTGGTTCGATTTCACTGTTTTAGAGATTGCTTGATGTTGTGAACCGCACACATCAGGACGAGTTCACGAAATTCACCGTACCAAGTTCGCGCACGCACGGCGTCGCCGAGCGTGCGCTTGATCGTGGAGAAGACGGTCTCACACATCGCTCGTTGGCGGTATCGAGGCCCATCGATCCGCGCGTTGTGCGCGTGATCGATGGGTCGGAACTCACGATGTTTGATCAGCGGTCTCACGCCCTCTTCGCGGAGTTTGTCGCGTAAATCCATCCAGTCGTAGCCTTTGTCCGCAGCGAGGCTGGCGAGGTCGCCCGCGTTGCGGCGGGCGACCTGCCAGCCGAGCTGTGTGTCGTGGCGTTTCTCGGTCGTACAGTGAACGTCCAGAATCGCTTGGCTTTTTGTGTCGACGAGAGCTGTCGCTTTGAGCGTCTGTACTCGGTAATTCGTCCGACGGCAGTAATGTTTGCTAGCGTTTTCGCGGTCGAAGAATGTCGCGTCAATGGCGGCGTGACCGGATGGCTCGTGCTCCTGCGCCGACAGGCGCAGCAGCACTCGCCAGAGCGCTGTCTTGATTCTATCAAACCACTTGACTAGCGTGGAGTGGTCGGGGAGATCGGCCGGTTTGAGGCCGATCTCCCCGAGTATTTGTGGCATCTCACTCAGCAAATCGAGTGCTTCTCGGTAGGATTTCTCCAGGTAAACCCGCAGACAGTGCAGCGACACCACCGCATACTCGGCGAAGCCGCCACCCCCTTCGGGGGCGGCGACTTCGCCTCGCTCACCAACAGCATTTTTAGCTAACTGGACCGCTTTGTTTGTGAAGCGGGAGATCTTCGACATAGAGCATCGGCGGTTTCCCGCTTCATTCCACTAGTTCTAACGGTCGAAGCCGACGCTGTCCAGCGATTCACCAGAGCCGAATATATCTAATCGGCCACTCTCAACTGCCGGATTTCTAATAACCTGAGAACCACGACTGCAGTTTATTTACTGACAGCAACGAGCTGTAAACACAGCAATGTTCGACTCAATCTTGGTTCCGACCGATGGCAGCGAACACGCGACCCGGGCCGCTGAACACGGGGCAGCGCTTTCGCGTGCGTTCAGCGCGACCCTGCACGTCATGGCTGTCATCGATACGCGAACGGCAGGCGGACCATTCAGCAGCGGCGAACTCGACGACGAGACACGCGACCGTATGACGGCTGACGCCGAAGAAACGGTCACAGCTATCACAGACGCGGTAGACGCCACTGGAACGGTACAGACGACTATCCGCACGGGCAATCCTGCTGACGAGATCTGTGCATACCGCGACGAGCGCGATATCGACCTGATTGCGATGGGAACGCACGGACGTACCGGTGTCGGCCGATATCTCGCCGGGAGCGTGACAGAGAGCGTTGTCCGGCAGGCCGATGTCCCCGTTTTTACCGTCCGCGCCACCGAACAGAGTCGCGCCACCGACTCCTATGACGACATTCTCATCCCGACGGACGGAAGCACGTCCGCAACGGCCGCTGTCGAACCGGCTTGCGAGATCGCAGCACAGTTCGACTCCCGCGTTCACGTTTTGAACGTCGTCAACCTCGGCGATGTTGCGACCGGTTCGGAATACACACTGCCGAAAGACCTGATCGATACTCTGGAATCACAGGGTGAGAAAGTGACCGAGCGAATTGCAGCGCGAGCACGCGACTCCGGCGTGGACGCTGTCACAGCGGTCGTCGATGGATTCCCGGCGGCAGATATTCTCGATTACGCCGAGGAGAACGATGTCGATCTCATTGCGATGGGAACGGCCGGTCGGACTGGGCTTAATCGGTTCCTCATGGGCAGCACGACGGAACGGGTCATCAGACACGCTGACATGCCTGTGCTGGCAGTCAATGCCCGAGACCAGCGTGGCGACGCCACCTGAAAACAGCGTCATGCGGTCCTGTCTGCCGGCGTCTGACTGCGGACGGCGTCAGCCAGGTCCCCAGCGAGCCAGCAGGCAGATGCGGCTCGACCATGCACTTATTGCTGTTCCTTTCGTGACAGTAACTATGTCCGCGGACAACCCGGTTACGATGACGGACGAGGAACGGGACGCGCTTCTGGACAACGGGGGGACGGGCGTCCTCTCGCTCGCCGCCGGTGACGCACCGCCCCACTCGGTTCCGGTATCATACGGGTACGACGCGCCGACTACCACCTTCTATTTCCGGCTGGCTGTCGGCGCTGAGAAGTCGAAGGGCGAACTCAGTGACCGCCCGGCGACGTTTGTGACCTATCGTGAGACGGATACTGGGTGGCAGAGTGTGGCCGCCAGCGGTCGACTTGAAGACGTCGAACGGGAGGGAATTGAGACGGAAACGCTGGAGGGACTCGAACACGTCGACATTCCGCTGATCGACATCTTCGAACGCCCGCTCCGCGAGGTGACATTTGAATTCTACCGCCTCGTCCCGGATGACCTCACGGGACGAACCGAACCCTGACGCGAGACAGCTCTCAGTAGTATCGGTCCAGTGTGGTTATGGCTATAACCCGTTTGATGCGTCCTTTCTTCGTCGAAACCACCGTCACAACGAAGCACTGCCGTACTGCGGAGGCAAACTCATATCAACATAGCGGTAGATCAGCCGTCCATGTCCGAAGCCGCCCACACGAAACCGACTGCCGACGTTCTTTCCGGACTGGACAGCGAGTCGGCTGGGCTATCGGCGTCAGAAGCCCGCTCTCGGCGCGACAGACACGGCGAGAACGAAATCACGCAGGGGAGCAAACGGACACCACTCGATATCGCTGTTGCACAGTTCGACAGCGCCCTTATCTGGGTTCTCGTTGCGGCCGCGATACTGTCCGTGTGGGCGGGACACGCTGTCGACGCAGTACTGATAGCCGTGATTGTACTCGGGAACGGCCTGTTCGGCTTCGTACAGGACTACCGTGCAGAGGGGACGCTCGAATCCTTGCGAGAACTGACCGCTCCAACCGCGACAGTCAGGCGCGACGGCCAATCTGTCGAGGTCGACGCAACCGAACTCGTTCCGGGTGACGTTATCGAACTGGAGAGCGGTGCTGTCGTTCCCGCCGACGGTCGGCTGATTGACTGTCAGTCCTTGGAAGTAGACGAAGCAGCGCTCACTGGTGAGAGTACGCCGGTCGCGAAGGGAACTGAGCCGGTTGGAGCCGATACACCGCTTGCTGAGCGCGAATCGATGGTGTACAAGGGGACGAACGTCACGCGCGGCTCGGCCGTTGCTGTCATCACGACAACCGGGATGAACACTGAGGTCGGGTCTATCGCCCGCCAGCTCGCGGGCACGGAGGAAACTGACACACCACTCCAGACTGAACTCGACACACTCGGGCGGACACTCGGTATCGGTGTGATAGCCCTTGCTGCGCTCGTGGTCCCACTTCTCGTCCTCCAGGGGACCGAGCTGGTTCAGGCGGCACTCACCGCGATATCGCTCGCGGTGGCTGCGGTTCCGGAAGGCCTTCCAGCGGTGGTGACGCTAACGCTGGCCCTCGGTGTTCGGAAAATGGCCGACGAGAACGCGCTCGTGCGGCGCTTGCCCGCCGTCGAGGCGCTGGGCGCCGTCGATGTCATCTGTACGGACAAAACCGGGACGCTGACCGAGGGCCGAATGTCAGTTAGTCAGATCTGGGTCAACAACGCTGTTGTCGACACTGACGAGATCGACGGGGAATCCTTGCCGGACCGCGTTGCCAAAGTACTCCGTGCAGGGACACTGTGTAGCGATGCGACGCTCGAAGCGGGCGACCCGACCGAGCGGGCCATTGTCATGGCGGCTGATGAAGCCGGAATCGACGTCGAACGTCTCCGTGAAGCGAACCCGAGAACAGACGAAATCCCGTTCTCCTCGGAACGCAAGTGGATGGGCACCATGCACGATGACATGGTCTACGTCAAAGGTGCGCCTGAAGTCATCCTCTCGAAGTGTGCCCGTGTCCTCACCGACACTGGACCGGCGGACCTGACGGCCGACAGAGCCGAGCAGATCAGGGAACAGGTCGGTACGTTCGCTGATGACGCGCTCAGGGTACTCGCAGTGGCGTACTCAGCGGATGCCGGCGTGGTCGAACGCGATGACACAACCGGGCAGGCCGCCGATGTCAGTGACGACCTGATCTTCGCTGGGCTGATCGGCATGATCGACCCGGCCCGTGAGGAGGTGGCCGACGCGATTGCGGCGACCGAGCGTGCCGGCGTTGGCGTGAAGATGGTAACCGGCGACAACGTCCGGACCGCCGCGGCCATCGCCGGCGAACTCGGGATCGGCCAGCGCGTGATGGAGGGCCGCGACGTCGAGGACTGTTCTGCGGAAGCGCTCCGTGACCGTGTCGAGTCTGTAGACGTGTTCGCACGCACGTCTCCGGAGCACAAAGTACGGATTCTGCAAGCGTTGCAGGCGAACGGTCATACTGTCGCAATGACTGGCGACGGTGTCAACGACGCACCGGCGCTGAAAAACGCCGATATCGGCGTCGCGATGGGCGTCCGCGGAACTGACGTTGCCAAACAGGCCAGCGACGTTATCTTGCTGGACGATAACTACGCGACAATCGAGCGGGCAATCGAGCGCGGGCGGGCGATCTTCGACAACGTCTGGAAGTTCGTCGGCTATCTGCTGAGTGCCAATATCGCAGAAGTGGCTATCGTCTTTCTCGCCTCGCTCTTTGGCTACCTCGTCTTGCCGGCGGTGCAGTTGCTGTGGATTAATCTCCTGACTGACGGACTGCCAGCGCTCGCGCTCGGGGCCGACCCGAAAAGCGATGACGTGATGCAGCGGCCGCCCAGAGACCCGGGCCGGGGCATCATCGACCGCGAGATGCTCGCCCTCATCGGGGGAACAGGCGTCATTTCGACAGCCGTAATGCTCGGGCTGCTACTGGTCACGCTTGCCGGCGCATCCACAGTCACGCCGTACGCGATGACGATGGTATTCACCGGGTTTGTCTTCCTCGAATTCGAGAAACTGCACGTGATTCGCTGGCTCCGGGAGACACCGCCACTCTCGAATCGGTGGCTGGCGTCCGCAGTTTGTGGGTCGATACTCCTGCAGCTTGCCGTCCTCTACACCCCACTCAACACATACTTCGGGACGGTCCCGCTCGGTCTCGCCGACTGGGGATTGATTGGTGGAGTCCTCCTCCTCGCTCTGCCGCTGTACCTCGCTGTCGCCAGCGGTGTGAAGCGCCTCTAACGAGACTATATTCGGCGATTGATCTCGCGAGCCGATAGCAATTTTTTGCCCCCAGTCGGGTTCTTAGCGGTTCAGTGTGAGTGTCCCGAGAGTACCCATGCATCGAAGACCACCAACGGCGATCGGAGAACACCAATCAGCATTTAGCGAATCGCAGCTCCAAGACCTCACAGTCCACGCCGAGGGGACCGTAGATCGACTTCGGCGAGTGAGCGAAACTGCGAAGCCGATTGTCTCAGAACAGTTGAGGTTGAGCCGATGGGGCCGGTTGTGGAGTTGAAAGCGCGATTATAAACGTCACCGCCAAGCGAGGACTCACAGTGATATTGCCGGTTGTCTCGGTACCACCGACGAATCGTCGTCGGATGATACCACCCTTCCGTATCAATCTAATAAAGATTCAATGATAGAAGATGACGACCTGTCTCACGACTGCGAGTTGGGCCCCGAGGCAATCTTCGGAACACACCTTCGAAGGCGTCCTGTTCACCGACGAGAGGAAACCCCGGTGAACGTGCTCACCGGAGCGAACGAATAGCAAACTATTCAGAAATAGAACGCACCGTTACGCTGTTAGGACAAGGGGCGTTCTCGTAGTTGACCATCTTCTCGGCCTTGTCGGAGATAGTGTCGTAGTTTATCTCGTTCCAAAGAGCGGCAGAAGCGTCCAATAATTCCCGGCGCAGTTGCTCTCCATCGCCGGAGAGCGGTCGCCCTGCGAACGTGACGGTCCGCTTCATCGGCCAATTCTAGATGCGAAGCGCAAAATAATGAACGTGAGCCGGCCACAGTGAAAGTAAAGAGTACCATTGTGGGAAATTCGGACCATCGGTAACGGGGTAGTTTTCCACAGAAGTTCGCGCGATTCACGCTCTGTATGAACGGCGGGGACTCTCTTCCCGTTGAAAGGTAGCTCGGCGAATTCTCGCACTCCGGACACTGCTTCGTGCTGATCGGCGCTCGGATCCAGATGCCCGATTCGCCCCCTTAGACGTGCCGGTCGAACTCCTCCTGCCAGGTTCGGTAGCCAGCCACACGAGTCGGCTCGGGACACTGCTGCTTGATGAGGAGCGTGTTCCCGTAGGAGCAGTCGTGGAAGCGACTCTGGAGTCAAGCCACGCTTGGAACTCCGCGCTTGCTTGCGCGTCGTCGACGCCGGCGACGAGGTCGTCGATCCGCTGTTGGATAGTGCTGTTCATCTCGTCGGATCGCGTGTCGGTCTGGTCGAAGGAGACCCACGAGTCACTAGATGTAGCCATCGTGGCCACCAAATCAAGTTGACCGGGACTGTGTCAGTTCAAGACGCGCCGCACCCCTCAGGGGCGCACAAAAACACATCCCCACACTGCAACTGACGGTCTAGCCGCTCTGGTCGCTCACCGATGGGAACTTACGCCTGCTCCCACCATCTCTAAAAAACGAGGGGACTTGGATTGCCGACCGTCGCTACAGACTCCCGTTTCACTCATCTATGACTACACTCTCAAAACAGTGGATTCAGCACAATCAGGTCGGAATCTACGCGGTCGCCGTCATCCTCGCGATTGGGGTCGGACTGGGACTCCCGGGCGCGAGTTCTGTGTTGGAACCGCTCATCAACCCCGTCCTCGCGGTGCTGTTGTACGTCACGTTCCTGGAGATTCCGTTTGTCCGGATTCGGCGGGCCTTCCGGAACGGCCGGTTTATGGCCGCAGCACTCGGGATGAATTTCGTGGTCGTGCCAACCGTCGTGTTCGGCCTCACGCGGTTCCTTCCGCAGGAGCCAGTCATCCTCGTGGGGGCGTTCATGGTGTTGTTGACACCGTGTATCGACTACGTCATCACGTTCACGGAACTCGCGGGCGGTGATGCAGAGCAGATAACGGCTGCGACGCCCGCGCTGATGTTGATTCAACTTCTGCTCCTTCCGCTGTACCTCTGGTTGTTCATGGGTCAACAGGTCGCTGAGTTCATCGAAGCCGGGCCGTTCATCGAGGCGTTCGTCGTCATTATCGCGCTCCCGCTGACGCTCGCGTGGGCAACTGAATACCGGGCGGAACGGTCCAGTCGCGGCGCCCGATGGCAGGACACGATGGGGTGGTTGCCGGTCCCGATGATGGGGGCGACGCTGTTCGTGGTCATCGCCTCCCAGCTGCCGCGCGTGCAGGATTCGATCGGACAGATTGCCTCGGTCGTTCCGGTCTACATGGCGTTTCTGGTCGTTATGCCGCTGCTCGGTCGGCTGGTCGCGGGCGTGCTCGGGATGGAGGCTGGCGAGAGTCGGGCGCTCGTGTTCACCTCCGTCACGCGGAACTCGCTCGTCATCCTTCCGCTGGCGCTCGCGCTGCCGTCGGGCTACGAGCTTGCGCCGGCGGTGGTGGTCACCCAGACGCTTGTCGAACTGACGGGAATGGTTGTTCTCACACGAGTCGTCCCGGCGTGGTTAGTTCACGAGACTCCCGATCAACTCCTTGATCGCGAACGAAGCGACTGAATTGCGCTCACGACTGTAGTTTTTGGTGCGAGCTGCGGGTACCGGAGGTCGTGACGTTCGTCAGCGAAGCCGACCGTGACGAGGTACTCGGCGAACTCATCGACGCGTTCGACGTCGTTTGCCCTGTCGGTCGCAAGGTGACGCGCCCACTCGACGACCCACTGGAAGGCTGGATCGGACCCCCCGTGTAGATACCACCACTGGGCCGCTTTGAGAACCACTATTGGATTCGTCGTCGCGTGCTCGCTGGCGACCCCGCGGGTGATAAACTCGATTTCCTCGGGTACGTCGTCGGGACGCTGTTGTTGACTCACTGGAACTGACGTCCTCCCACCCCTGAAGGTGTAGGATTCCTCCGGTGGGGATGTTGGCCAGGTCGCACCCACGGAGGTAAGTTTTCCCTTGCGGGTACTCCGGTTTGTGCGCTCCTCGTTGGGACTTGCCCTCTCAGAAGAGTGTGTCAACTCAGACCAGTTGTGGTCGTCCCACTTGAGGTGCCGCCCTTGTGTCGAGGTGCGGAAAGACGATTTGACATGAGACAGATCCGCTGCAGTCTGGCGATTTTAACGCTAACTAAGTCGCTCGACTTGGAGCCACTATACGCAGACGGACGCTTTTCGCATTTCCACGGAAGAGCGAGGCTTATTCTTTGGAGGGTAGGACTCGAACCAGTATCACGACTCCACAATCGATTGTCTATCGATAAAATAGACAAAAATCAAATAGCCAAATACAGATTAGCCTATTCTGTATTTGGTTATTCGATGCAGTTATACCAGTATCTGACCATCTACTACTATGGACCAGTTCGTGGACCGAGAGAGCGAACTTGCACGTCTTCAGGACTGCTACGAGTCCGAAGATGCAGAGATGGTCGTCATCTTCGGTCGGCGTCGCCTCGGGAAAACTGAACTCGTGAGACAGTCGCTCGCTGACCGCGACGATGTTGTCATGTACCAAGCCACCGAAACGACGAAACAAGTGCATCTCGACGAATTCGTTGACCTCGCTTCCGAGTCATTCCCCGGCGTCAGCCGAATCAAACCCGAGTGGGAGTCACTCCTCGGCTATCTCGCTGAACAAGACGCCGTCATCGTGCTTGACGAGTTCCCGTATCTTATCGACGCCGACGAGAGTCTGCCGTCAGTCATTCAGCGACTCTGGGACCACGAACTACAGGATACCGCGGCGACACTCATCCTCGTCGGTTCATCAATCAGCATGATGGAAGAGGCTACGCTCCTCGGAAACAGTCCGTTGTACGGCCGGTTTACCGAGAAACTCGACCTGCGACAGTTCGACTTCGGCGCTGCAAGAGAGTTCTTCCCCGCGTCGTACACACCGGAAGAACAAGTATTCGCGTGGGGTGTCTTCGGCGGCACACCGTACTACTTAGACGGGGCCGAACTTGACCACGGCCTCGGAACGGTTATTCAACAGTCCCTCCTCGACCAGCAGGGATTTCTGCACAACGAACCCGAGTACGTCCTCCGTACCGAACTTACTGACCCGAATCGATACTTTGCGATTCTGAAAGCAATCGCCGCCGGGAACGCTACATCAAACGAGATCGCGCAGACAGTCGGCATCGGAGGCAAGCAAATTTCGACGTACACGAAGAAACTAGAACGGCTTCGGTTGGTCGACCGCGAAGTTCCGGTCACAGAAGACAAGACGAAGTCGAGGCGAGGACGGTACCGGATACTCGACCCGCTGTTCCGCTTCTGGTTCCGGTTCGTCTACGGTAACGAGGATCGGTACGACCGACTGAATGATCACGCCTACGAGACCGTTATCGAAGCAGAGATGGCCGACTTCGTCAGTCACGAGTTCGAAACACTCTGTCAAGATGCACTCTCCGGGATGTATCCCGACGAACTGTTCACAGATATCGGCCGCTGGTGGTACAAAGACCAGGAAGTGGATGTCGTCGGTCTCACGGCCGATGGAACGATGGTGACGGGCGAGTGCAAATTTACGAACAGCCCGCTCAAGTATAACGCGCTTGCATCGCTCGAAGAACAGACACAGGAAATTCGCTGGTCGCCTGATAGCGGTGATGTTACCCGAAAGTACGTTCTTTTCGCCCGCAATGGCTTTACACAGTCAGTTCGAGACGCAGCAACCGAACGCGACGATCTCCAACTGTTCGACCTGGAAGAAATCGTAGATAGCTTTTGAATTCGCCCGTCAAGGACTTTACAGCCGACGAGTACCGAGAGCCAGAACGGGGAATAGCGTGGTTTCGGGTGCGGCAATCAGACCCCGGTACCGGTTGGACAACTTACCCATAGCCCGCCTTCACTCCAAAATAACTACTCGTAACCTGACCGCGGATGGATTTGGAAACAACTGCCGACGGTGTTCAGCTAAGGATTGAGGAGTGAGGCCGGCGGTTTTGAAGTGTCTATGCCCAAAAGCGCGGTTTCCAGTTCGGGGTCGTGGACGGACAGGCGGCCTCTCCGGACCGTGTCTTGGACGACAAACAGCATGTTCGACGCGTCGGCGTCGGTCTCGTGGAACTACTTCGCCGCGATGGTAACAACCGTGTTCCCAATTCCGGAGCCAGCGAACTGATTTCCGGCCGTCTCAGGCCCGTTCGAAGGCTATCGTAGTCGTCCCCGGCCGGGCGGTACGTTCGAGGGTTCCGGTGTCGTATGCTGCGTCCGTGTCGGGATGCGTCCAGCCCTCGGGAACCGCCAGCACAATGTTCTGTGTGGTCTCGACATCGAGCGAGAGCGTCAGACGGCCACCCGCTTCGTCGGCGTCCCACTTCACCTGCTCGACGCGGCCCCCGAGACCGGCGAGGTGGTCGGTCCCCAGCAGGTGGGGGCGATCCAGGGCCGGGGCGACGTGGACGAGCAGACAGCCGTGGGCCGATATCGTCCGCTCGACCGTGCCGCCGGCGGCGACCGGTTCGCCCGCTAGGGCGTCCCAACCACGTTCCTCGGTGGCGAGCGACAGCGAGCAATTCGCCGGCTCGTCGCACCAGTTGAACAGCGCGACCGCTCGGCCGGCGTCAGCGGGCCGCTCACACTCGACACGTTCGGGGAACTCCGTTTCCCCGACGCCGGCGACGGTTCCGTTCTCGACCGGCGGGAGTGACCGCTCTAGCAGCTCTCGTCCCTCCGACCCGATCTCGCTGATCTTGTCGCTGAAGACGTTTGAACCGCCAGTGAGTGCGACGATTGCCCCGAACGTCTCCCGTTCGGCCATCGAGAGTTCCGTCGTCTCCCGAACCAGCTGGCAGTCCGGGTCGGTGACCCACCACCGGCGGTGGAGGTAATTCCGGTTGAGGACGTTCCGGATGGCGTTCTCGTGGGCCGGCTCGCTGGCGGACTCACCCTCGCGGACCCAGTACTCGGCGGTGTCGGGACCGACCCGCATCGCGTCGACGAAGCCGACGCTCTGGCCCTGTGGTGCGCCACAGCCCAGGATGTACGTCTCGTCGCCGGCGGTCTCCCGGATCGCCGCTAGCCCACGTCTATACGCCTCCGCACGGGTCACGTCGGCGAACCGCTCGCCGGGCAGTGCCCCGGCGTAGAGGAAGTCGAGTTTGAGGTAGTCGAAGCCCCACTCTTCGGTGATCGTTCGGAAGGTCTCCCGGAGCCACCGCTGGACGCCGGGGTGGGTCAGGTCAAGGCCGTACATCTCACCGTGGCGCTCGCCCGCCGAGACGAACGCCCCGTCGCCGTCGGTCAACAGCCACTCCGGGTGGTCCTCGACGAGCGTGGCGTCCTCCTGGACGAAGAAGGGCGCGAGCCACAGGCCCGGGGTGTGACCGGCATCGTCGATATCGTCGACCAGCGCGGTCATGTCCTCGAACCCCTCGGCCAGCGTCCGCCAGTCGCCGAAGGCAGTCTGGTAGCCGTCGTCGAGCTGGACGATCTCGGCCGGGAGCCCCCAATCGTCGAGGGCAGCGCGGTTCGTCCGTACGTCCGCGGCGGTGACCTCGGTGAAGTAGTGGTACCACGAGCACCAGCCGGACGGTACCCACTCGCCGACGCGGGCGTCCATCCGAGCGCCGGTCCGGTCAGCGATCGCAGTCAGCGCCTCGTCGACCGGACGGGTCGCGTCGATCCGGAGGGGCGCGCTCGTTACTGTTTCGCCCGGTCCCAGGTCGACGCCGTCGCCGGGACAGACCGCTGACAGCGCCTCGACGCCCTCACCGTGTTGATAGTCGAAGCGGGTGACGAACTCGGAGTGGTCGAGAAAGCCGGCGGTCAGGGCTGTGTCGTCATCGAGCAGTCCGATCTGGCAGTGACTCGTCGTCGCCGGCGCGGCCGCGTCGGTCATCATCGGTACATCGACCGGTTCGACAGCGGGAAACGACTCGCCGACGGGGAGCGTCGCGGTCGGCGTCCAAGACTGGTAGCCGTGGCGGTACACTTGCGTCTCAGGGCCGAAGGCCAGGTCGTCGGCAACGAGCGGACAGAGCCGGCCGACCGGCCTGGGCTCGTCGGCCGTGTTTGTGACCGCCACCGAGACGTGAACGCCGCCGTCGGCCGTAGTGAGCCAAACCGTCGTCTCCGCGGTGGCCCCGTCATAGCGGACTTGGATCCCGTCCTCGGAACTGGCGACGTGGTAGCTGTCGGTCGCCGGCAGGCGCTCGGCGCCGAGTTCGGCCAGGACGGTTCCACTCGCGAGTGCCTTCGCTCCGTGTCGCACCGCGAGGCGTCCCGTCTCGGGCACGAATCTGACGGCCGTCTCGCCCGCGTCGAGTTGGACCATACGGCATGTGCCCGCTCCGATCGTAATAGCTGTTTGGTGAACCTTGAGGAGAATAATTTATTTATATTGATATAACACCGCTCGGCAAAATTTGATCGCTTTGTTCACCATGAGAAAACAAGTTATCTCAGGGCATGCTAGTTGCGACCTCGGTGTGCAGTAGAAACTGAGTACTGAGGCACTGAATTCGAACTTTAGCCGGCCGTTCACTGCTGATACATATGTGCGTTCAACACTCCAGTTTAGCGGCAAAATTTAGCACAACTACGGATTAGAACAGGTCGACAGAAATACTATTCGCGCTGCTGACAACAAGGCCGGTGACGTCCTCTTCGAGGCGCTTCCCGCTCATCCGGTTGGCCGGCCCGGTGACCGACACCGCACCGACCGACCGCCCGTCGTCGGTCGTGAGCGGGGCAGCGACGCTTCTGGTCCCGTCAGCCCGTTCCTCGCGGTCGAAGGCGACGCTCTGCTCGCGGACGGTCCGGAGTTCGTCGAGCAGTGCCGTCTCGTCGGGTGCGGAGCTGCCGTTGCCCGCGGGATACTCCGTCTCTGCTAGCAGCGTCCTGATCTCGTCTTCGGGGCGGTGAGCCAGTATTGCCCGCCCCGCGGCGTCGGCCGGCAACGGTCGACGGATCCCCTCGCGGATGGCGGTTTCGCCCCCGTCGCCGCCCGCTACCAACACGTACGTCGCCGTGTCGTGTTCCTCGACGACGAGGGCCGCGACCTCGCCGCTAGAGCGCGCGAGGCGGGCGACTTCTGCCCGCGCGGCCTGGTATACCGGCATCGACTCGCGCGCTCGCGCGCCGAGATCCAGAAACCGCGATCCGACGCGGTACTGGCGGCCTTCCCGGACGACGTACTCCAACTGCTGGAGCGTCTGGAGGTGATTGTGGACCGCCCCTTTCGAGAGATCGAGTT
Source organism: Haloarcula rubripromontorii (assembly GCF_001280425.1). Lineage (NCBI taxonomy): Archaea > Methanobacteriati > Methanobacteriota > Halobacteria > Halobacteriales > Haloarculaceae > Haloarcula > Haloarcula rubripromontorii. Next base: position 699,212 of record NZ_LIUF01000002.1, read on the forward strand.
CCCGTGCGAGTTCGGTCACGCCCGCTTCACCCCGACCGAGCAACGCCTCGACGACCCGCAGCGTCGTCGCAGTCGACTGCACCGGGTACGACTCGTCCATAGTTGGCCATCGGCACCCAGATGTATATATCGTTCGTGAGCAGTGAACAGACTTTGAGTGACGGCTGAGACAACCGCCGCGAGGCGATTGATAAAACCACGGTTTCAGGACCGCTACGCCCTGATATTTCTTTACTATCATTGCTCTCGACCGACTATTTGTTCACTCTAGGTGAACAACCGTATTAATCAGAAAAATTATCTAATGGCTGAATTTTCCACCCAAAATATAGAGAAAACGCATGAAGGCAGCGGTACTATCGGACCTTCCGACAATTGGCAAAAGCATTAAATAATGGACTATCATGTGTTGTGGTAGTGCCGATGACTGACTCCAACCGACGACTCGACCGACGACGCATCTTGCAACTGAGCGCGGCAGGTCTCGCGGGCCTGGCCGGCTGTGGGACCGGTAGCCAGCCAGCCACGGACAGCAGTGGCTCGGACGGCGGCAGCAGCGACGGCGGTAGCGGCGGCTCGACCGAGACATCCGCTGACGGTGGCTCCGGCTCGCAGATGGCCTCTTCGGTGGCGGCCTGGAGCTGGGACGTTGCGGCCAAATCGCTCGATCTCATCGACGACCCCTACGAGGAAGCCAACGGCGGGGATGTCACCGTCGAGCAGTTCGGCCGCTCGAACATGAAAGACAAGTTCAAATCGCGCATCCTCTCCGGGTCGGGCGCGCCGGCTATCGCCACGATGGAGAGTGTCGACGCGGCTGCCTGGGTCAACACGGGCGGACTGCGCGACATCGGCCCGTGGATCGAGGACGCTGGTATCAAAGACGGCTTCGTCTCCGGGAAGTGGGGCCCGCTCACGAAAGACGGCGCCACGTACGCGCTCCCGTGGGACCTCGGTCCGGTCGGAATGTTCTACCGCAACGATGTCGCCGACGAACACGGGCTCGATCTCGAAAGCGTCGAGACCTGGGACCAGTTCATCGCGGAGGGTGAGAAACTCCCCGACGGGACCGCGCTGGTAAACTTCCCACCGAACGACTACGACGGGATCTGGCGGATGATGTTCCGCCAACTCGGTGGCCTGCCGTTCACCGACAGCGGCGCCGTGAACATCAACTCCGAGAAGTCTCTGCAGGTCGCCCGCCAGATGAAGCGGGCGCACGACGCCGGTATCACCTCCAGTGTCGCCTCTTGGTCCAGCGAGTGGTTCAACCGCTTCGCCGAGGGCACGATCGCCGGGCTGTACGGCGGGGCCTGGATCGAAGGGACGCTGAAAGCCGAGATCGGTGACACCTCGGGCAAGTGGCGTGTGATGAAGCCACCGGCATACGAGTCCGGCGGTAACCGGGCGACCAACTGGGGCGGCTCGAACCTCGTCATCGCCGACCAGGTCAGCGACGCCAAGGCCCGCCGTGCCTTTGACTACATGCAATATGCGCTGGCAAACGAGGAGATGCAACTCAAGATGTACAGGGAATACGGACTCTTCCCGGCCTACAAGCCGGCCTACGAGTCGGACGCGTTCGACCAGGGGTCGGAGTTCCTTGGCGGGCAGGCCGCCGGCCGGATGTTTGCCGAGATCGCGCCGAACATCCCGAGCTACACGTACACGACCGACACGCCCGAGATCACGAAGGCGATCAACAGCGAGTTCAAGAAGATGATCTCCGGCGACCTCTCGCCGAAGGAGGCCGTCGACAGTGCAGCCAATCAAGTCGCCGAGCGCACGGGTCGGGAGCTCGCGTAACACCGCGGTTCTTTATTCCTCATGTCGACCAGCTCCTCAAACCCGGTCAGAGACAAGCTCACTGCGGTCCGCGAGCGGGCCAAACAGGCCGTCACACCGATCTGGCGGGCGTTTATCGATGCCGTCCGCCCGGCCCGACAGGCCCAGATCCGGGCGACCCGGTCGGTCGGTGCCCGGCTCCCGTTCTCGGTGAGTGCGCCGTATCTCTTCCTGGCGCCGTTTTTCATCCTGTTCAGCTCGTTTCTGGCGTTCCCGATCCTCTATACGCTGTATCTCTCCTTTCACACCTACCAAGGGATCGGCAACGCCACGCTGTTCTGGATCGATCTCGGTCCGATCCAGTTCGAGCTGACACGCATCGCCCAACTGGAGTACGTCGGACTCCAGAACTACCAGCGGCTGCTCGGTGACGCGCTGTTCCAGAACGCGCTGGCGAACACGACGTTCATCCTGCTTGTGCAGGTGCCACTGATGATCGTCCTCGGACTGGCGCTGGCGCTGGCGCTGAACGCCTCCTGGATGCGGTTCAAGGGACTGTTTCGGACGACCATCGCCCTACCTGTCGCTGCGAACCTCGTCGCGTACGCGACGGTGTTCCTGTTATTGTTACAGGACAACGGGCTCGTCAACACCGTCTTCCAGATGCTCGGGCTACCGACGGTCCCGTGGCTCAGCGGCGGGACGGCGCTGATCCCCGGCCCGCTCAAGTCGGTGCTGGGGACCGGATTCTGGCCGCGTATCTCGCTTGTTGGAGCCGTCACCTGGCGCTGGACCGGTTACAACATGATTATCCTGCTGGCGGGGCTCCAGAGTATTCCCCAGCAGCTGTACGAAGCGGCCGAGATTGACGGCGCGAGCCGCTGGGAGAAGTTCCGCTACGTGACGCTTCCCCAGTTGCGCCCGGTCCTGTTGTTCGTGGTCGTCACATCGACCATCGGGACCTTCCGGCTGTTCTCCGAACCGCTGATCATCTCGGAGGGCGGCGCACCGCTGTCGGCGACCCGGACCCTCGTCGTCTATATCTACAACATCGCGTTCCAGCAGTTCCAGCTCGGCTATGCAAGCGCGATGACAGTCGTGCTGGTCGGTATCGTCGCGGTCCTCTCGATCGTCCAGCTCCGGATCGGGGGTGAATCCGATGCGTAAACAGACCCGCGACGAAGCGATCTGGCGGTTCCTCGGCTACACCTTCGTCCTGCTCGTGACGCTGCTGATGGTGGTCCCGATCTACTGGATCATCGTCGCGTCGACGCTGCCCGAACAGGCGTTCCTCTCGGCGGGGACCGATATCCAGCTGTTCCCCGGGTCAAACTTCTTCGCGAACCTGGAGGCGCTGCAGGCCCGCGAGAGTGTCGACTTCATCCAGAGCATCTGGAACTCTGTGTTCATCGCCATCGTCTACACGCTACTGTCGCTCGTGCTCTGTTCGATGGGCGGGTTCGCCTTCGCCAAGTACGAGTTCCGGTTCAAGGAACCGATCTTCTACGCGATCTTGGCGACACTGACCCTGCCCATCCAGTTGCTGGTCATCCCCCTGTTCCTGCTGATCTCGCAGATGGGACTGACCAACTCCTACTGGGCGATCATCCTGCCGTGGGCGGCCAACCCGCTGGGCATCTTCCTGATGCGCCAGAACATGAAACAGATCCCCGACGCCTTGCTGGAGTCGGCCCGCATCGACGGCGCGACCGAGTTCCAGCTGTACTACCGCATCGCACTCCCGACTATGAAGTCGTCGCTGGCGGCGCTTGCCATCGTCCTGTTCCTGTTCCAGTGGAACCTCTTCCTGTTCCCGCTGGTCGTGTTGAACCAGGGCAAGTACACCATCCCGGTGGCGATCAACGAACTGGTCGGCGCCCAGCGTGTCTACTACGACCAGATCATGGTCGCGGCAGCGCTCAGCATCATCCCGCTGTTCTTGGTGTTCCTCTTCTTGCAGCGACACTTCGTCAGCGGGATCCTCGCAGGTTCGGTCAAAGAATAACCCATGGCACAGATAAATCTCGACACCGTACGAAAAGAGTTCGCTGACGACGGCCGCACCATCGTCGCGGTCAACGACCTCGATCTGACTATCCGGGACGGGGAGTTCCTCGTCCTGGTCGGTCCCTCGGGGTGTGGCAAGACGACGACGCTACGTAGTGTCGCCGGACTCGAAGAGGTAACGGCAGGCACCATCACCTTCGACGACGAGGAGGTTACAGACCTCCGCGCTCGTGACCGGGACGTGGCGATGGTGTTCCAGAACTATGCGCTGTACCCGCACATGAACGTGCGGCGCAATATCGGCTTCGGGCTACGACTCTCGACGGATATGTCCTCCAAGGAAATCGACCGCCGCGTCGACGATGTCGCCGAGATGCTCGGCATCGAGGAGCTTCTTGGGAAGAAACCCAAGGCGCTCTCGGGCGGCCAGCAACAGCGCGTCGCGTTGGGACGGGCGATCGTTCGAGACCCCGAAGTGTTCCTGATGGACGAACCCCTCTCGAACCTAGACGCCAAACTCCGGGCCCAGATGCGCACGGAGCTACAGGAACTCCAGCACGAACTCGACGTGACCACCGTCTACGTCACTCACGACCAGACGGAGGCGATGGCGATGGGAGATCGTATCGCCATCATGAACAGCGGGGAACTCCAGCAGGTCGGGACGGCCGAGGAGGTCTACCGCAGCCCCGCGAACGAGTTCGTCGCCAACTTCATCGGCTCGCCGTCGATCAACCTGCTGACCGCGACCATCGAGGGCGACTTGCTGAAAGGACCGGGCGAGTTCAGCTACCAGCTTGACGATCCATCGCCGGTCGAAGGGTACGACCGCGTCCGCGTGGGCATTCGTCCGGAGGACATGACCCTCGTCGAGGACGGGATCGCCGCCTCGGTGACCGTCGTCGAACCGATGGGCAACGAGAACTTCTGTTACATGGAGATGGGCGATATCGACCTGACCGCCCGCATCGACTCCAGTCTCCGCCCGAGTCCAGACGAGACCGTCGAGTTCGGGTTCGAGGAGACCGCGCTGTACCTGTTTGACCCCGAAACCGGCGAAGCGCTGAAGACGATGACCGACGAGACTGACGTTGCTATCGAGGACTACGTCACGCGACCCAAATAACATGATTATCACTGACTACGATCTCTACGAAGTACCGCCACGATGGCTGTTCCTGCGGCTGGAGACGAGCGATGGCACCGTCGGCTGGGGCGAACCAGTCGTTGAGGGCCGCGCCCGCACTGTCCGGACGGCCGTCGAAGAACTGCTCGACACCTACCTGCTGGGAAAAGACCCCATGCGTATCGAGGACCACTGGCAGACTATGTACCGCGGCGGGTTCTACCGCGGCGGGCCGGTGTTGATGTCCGCGATCGCCGGCATCGACCAAGCGCTGTGGGACATCAAGGGCAAACACCACGACATGCCCGTCTACGAACTGTTGGGCGGGAAGGCCCGCGACCGGATGCGGGTCTACCAGTGGGTCGGGGGCGACCGCCCCGAGGGCGTCGCCGACGCGGCCCGCGAGAAGGTCGACGAGGGCTTTACCGCCCTCAAAATGAATGCGACCGCGGAAATGCGCCGGGTCGACTCCCCGTCTGCCGTCCAGGCGGCCGAGGACCGCCTCGCCGCGGTCCGAGAGGCTGTCGGCAACGATATCGATATTGGCGTCGACTTCCACGGCCGGGTTTCGAAATCCATGGCCAGGCGCCTCGCGAAGGCCCTAGAACCGTACGACCCGATGTTCATCGAGGAACCGGTCTTGCCCGAACACAACGACGCGCTCCCGCAACTGGCGAGTCACACCACGAACCCAATCGCGACCGGCGAGCGGATGTTCTCCAGGTGGGACTTCAAGGAGGTTTTCGAGGACGGCTGTGTCGACGTGATCCAGCCCGACCTCTCACACGCCGGCGGGATCACCGAGGTCAAGAAGATTGCGTCGATGGCCGAGGCCTACGACGTGGCGATGGCCCCACACTGTCCGCTGGGCCCCATCGCGCTGGCGGCGTGTCTCCAAGTCGACGCCTGCTCGCCCAACGCCCTGATCCAGGAGCAGAGCCTCGACATCCACTACAACGGGACCAGCGACGTGCTGGACTACCTGAAAGACCCATCGGTGTTCCAGTACCACGACGGCTACGTCGACCTGCCGGAAGGACCGGGGCTCGGCATCGACATCGACCACAGCTACGTCCGGATGCAGGCCGGCGAGGTCGACTGGCATAACCCAGTCTGGCGCCACGACGACGGGAGCGTCGCGGAGTGGTAAGCATGAACCGCTTTGCCGACGACGTGGCCATCGTTACGGGGTCGACACGCGGCATCGGTGCCGGTGTCGCCGAACGACTCGCCGCCGAGGGCGCGAGCGTCGTCGTCTCGGGTCGCTCCGAAGACGACGGCAGCGACGTCGTCGAAACCATCCGCGAGGCCGGCGGGAGTGCCCACTTCGTCCGGGCGGACATGCGCGACCCTGCCGACATCGAGACGCTGGTCGAGGCGACCGTCGCCGAGTTCGGTGGCTTGGACGTCTTGGTCAACAACGCTGGCGTCGAAACCTACACCGGCGCCGACGAGGCGACCATCGACGACTGGTCGTTCGTCGTCGAGACGGACTTCCGCGCGTTCTGGCTGGCCGCAAAACACGCTTACGAACACATGGACGAGGGCGCCATCGTCAACATGTCCTCAAACCACTCGATGGCGACGACTCCGGATATCTTCCCGTACAACGCGGTCAAGGCCGGCATCAACGGGATGACGCGGGCGATGGCTGTCGACTTCGGGCCACAGGTCCGGGTCAACACCGTCGCCCCGGGCTGGGTTGAGGTCGACCGGACCACTGGCGATATGGACGAGGAGCGCCGCCGAGAACTGGAGGGTATCCACCCGACCGGCCGGCTCGGCTCGCCCGAGGACGTGGCCGGCGCGGTGGCGTTCGTCGCCAGCGATGATGCCGAGTTCGTCACCGGGAGCACGATCACTGTCGACGGCGGCCGCGCGGCCGTCCTACAGGACGACTTCCTGCCTGACTACCGGGAGGAACGATGACCGTCGGCGTCTGTTACTTCCCCGAGCACTGGCCCCACGAGCGCTGGGAACGGGACATCGAGCAGATGGCCGAGGCGGGTATCGAGTACGTCCGTATGGCCGAGTTCTCCTGGTCCCGGATCGAACCTGAATCGGGCGAGATCGACCTCTCGTGGCTTGATGAGGCCGTCTCGCTGATCAGCGACCACGGGATGGAGGCCGTGTTGTGTACGCCGACGGCCACGCCGCCGAAGTGGCTCATCGATCAGCACCCCTCGATACTCCAGGAGGAACCTGACGGCACTCCCCGTCACTACGGGAGCCGCCGGCACTACTGTTTCAATTCCCCGGCCTACCGCGAGGAGACCCGCCGGATCGTCTCGACGATGGCCGACCACTTCGCGGACAATCCTCACGTCGCCGGCTGGCAGACAGACAACGAGTACGGCTGTCACGAGACGATCCGCTGCTGGTGCGACGACTGTGCAACCGCGTTCCGCGAGTGGCTCCGCGAGCGCTACGGCGACATCGAGTCGCTCAACGAGGCTTGGGGGACGACCTTCTGGAGCCAACATCTCCGGTCCTTTGATGAGGTCGACCCGCCCCGACACACCGCCGCTGAACACCATCCGTCGCGGCTGCTCGACTATTACCGCTTTAGCGCCGACAGCGCCGTCGACTACAACGCGATCCACGCCGACCTGCTGCGCGAGGCCGACGACGACTGGTTCATCGCCCACAATTTCATGGGCGATTTCGACTCCTGTGACGCATTCCGCTTCGCCGACGATCTAGACCTGTTCACCTGGGACTCGTACCCGACGGGCTTCGCCCAGGACCGCCGGCCCGCTGCCGCTAGCCCCAACGAACTCCGGGCCGGCGACCCAGACCAGGTCGGGATGAACCACGACCTCTACCGCGGGGCCAAACAGCAGCCGTTCTGGGTAATGGAACAACAGCCCGGAGACGTGAACTGGCCGCCCTACGCCCCCCAGCCCGGCGAGGGCGCGATGCGGCTGTGGGCCCACCACGCCGTCGCCCACGGTGCCGACGCCGTGCTATACTTCCGGTGGCGACGCTGTCGGGAAGGGCAAGAGCAGTACCACGCCGGGCTGCGCAAACAGGACGGCTCGCCCGACCGGGGCTACCACGACGCCGACCAGGCGGCCACCGAACTGGCCGAGCTAGACCTCGATACGGTCGATGCCGACGTGGCGCTCCTCCACGAGTACGACAACCTCTGGGCGACGAACATTCAGCCCCACGCCCCCGACTGGGAGTACTGGACCCACATGCGCCAGTACTACGCCGCGCTTCGTGCGCGCTCGGTCCAGGCCGATGTGGTCCACCCCGACCGGGACCTCTCGGGATACGACGCCATCGTCACGCCGGCGCTGCACCTCGTCGACGACGCGCTCGCCGCGACGCTGGAAGGGGCAGTCGAAGACGGGACGGAACTCCTGCTGACGGTTCGCTCGGGCACCAAAGACCGCGCGAACAAGCTTCCGGGCGTTCCCGCGCCCGGGCCGCTCACCGACCTTGTCGGGGCAACCGTCGACCAGCACGAGTCGGTTCCAGAGCGGCTGGATCGTCAGGTCACCTACGACGGCGAATCTTACGAGTTCCGAACGTTCGCCGAGTGGCTCGACACCGACGACGCGACCACCGTTGGCTCATACGTCGGCGGCGTCGGTGACGGTCGCGCGGCGATCACCGAACACGAATTCGGCGCGGGCCACGTCGCCTACTGCGGCGTCTGGCCCGAGGCCGACCTCGCCGACGCCGTCGTGACGGACCTACTCGACCGGGCCGACGTGGGCTACTCCGAGCGGCTCCCGACCGGCGTTCGGGCCGCCCAACGCGACGGCTACACCTGGGTGATGAACTTCACGAGCGATCCCGTCTCAGTGGCGCTCCCCGAGGACGCCCGTCTGGTCGTCGGCGACGACACCGTCGACGCCTTCGGCGCGACCGTCTACGAGGGCGAAGCGGCGGACCTCTCGGTCGACGAGGGGTAGGAGGTCACTTTTTTCGACCCGTTTCATTGCTTTCCGCTCACTGGCTTTGTCGAACCGCTCGCCCGGAAAACGTCCGCGACGGTCAGTATAGAGAGCCGTCTATCAGATCAGGACCTCGGTCTGCCCCGCGCATAGAGAGCACATGCTGGCGGTGTACTCTCTCTACCGTGTTGCTACGGTTGCGTGGACTGCAGTGAAAACGAGTAGCTATAGGATTGTCTGGTCGACCGTGTTTGAGGCCGCTGACGGTGAGCTGAAGGCCCACGAGTTACGCTGGACGCGTGGGACGAGAACGACGGCACTCCTCGCGAGGCAAGGCGAAATCGGTACTGTGTCACGACTGACGGCGACATAGCCAACGCTCAGCTCCGGTCTCCCTGCTGACCTTCGAGGTTGAGCCGATGGCGGCACTCGAAGTGTAGGTCATTCCTGCGCCGAGTATGGTCGTATCCCAGATTCACCACACCGTGTTTCGAGTGGAACGCTCTGAGCCGTGGTCTCTAGAGGTGTCCATTAAGCACTTTCGCGGCGACCAGCACCGGGTCCCAGACGGGGCTGAACGGCGGCGCGTACGCCAGGTCAAGTCGTTCCAGTTCGTCGATGGTCATATCTGCCTCGATGGCCGTCGCGAGCGTGTCGATACGTATTGCCGCTCGGTCTTCGCCGACGAGTGCGCCGCCCAGCAGGCGGCCGCTCTTCCGGTCTGCGACCAGCGTCACGTCGGTGTCGTCGCCGCCGGGGTAGTACCCTGACCGGGAGCCGGCCGTGACTGTTTTCGATACCGGGTCGAACCCGGCAGCGCTGGCCCGTTCGTGGTCGAGGAGGCCGACACGCCCGCATTCGAGGACGAACGCCTTCACGACGGCTGTCCCGGCGATATCGCCGACAGGGGAGGGGTCGCCAGCGACGGTCTGCCCGATTGCACGACCGGCCCGGTTCGCGGTCAGTCCGAGCGGCACCCAGTCGGGCGCATCGGTCACAGCGTGGCGGTCCTCAGCGCAGTCCCCGGCGGCGTAGACGCCATCGACGTTCGTCTCCCCGTACTCGTCGACTGCTATCGCCCCGGAGTCGCCCAGTTCGACCCGCGTGTCAGCTATGAGTGCGGTGTTGGGACGGATGCCGATACCGACCAGTGCGAGGCCCACGTCGGTGGTGCCGCCGTCGTGAGCGACCGACGTAACGCGCCCGTTTTCGTCGCCGACGAGTTCGTCTACGACGGTGTTCAAATGCAGCGTCACACCCTGCTCCCGGAGATGGTCGGCCACGCGCTCGCCGACTGTTTCACCGAACGGCGGCAGGAGGTGGCCCGACCGCTGGAAGAGGTGTGTCTCTACGTCGTGGGCGCGGAACGCCTCTGCCATCTCCACACCGACGTACCCGCCGCCGACGATGGCGACTCGCTCCGGTGGCCCCCAGTCTGTGTACTTCTCGACGAGCGCCGTATCGACGTACTCGATGCTCGTGTCGACGGCGGAGTCGCCCGGGTCGGACAGCGCGGCACGGACCGCGGCGGCCGAGTCCAGTCCATGCATCGTGAACGCGCCGTCGAGTTCCGCCCCTGCAATCGGTTCAGTCACGGCGTGTGCACCCGTTGCGACAAGCAGGTCGCCGTATGGCTGGTCGACTGTCTCGCCGTCGTGGGCGACGGTGACCGTCCCGGCATCAGTATCGACGCCGACGACCTCGTGGTTCCGGCGAAGGTCGATACCCCGCTCGGCCGCCTGCTCGGGCGACAGCGAGAGGAGGTCAGTCAGCCGCTCGACAGTTCCCTTCACGTAGTACGGCGTCCCGCAGTGGGCATAAGACACCCACTCGCCCTTTTCGAAGACAATCACGTCACGGTCCGGTGCCTCGCGGGCGAACTTGCTCGCGGCGCTGAGCCCGGCTGCGTCACCACCGATGACTACGAACGGGTCCATCATACAGTCCGTTGCGTCGCTGCGGTACTTAGTGTTGAGCGAGAAAGAGGTACCTGCATTGATAACTGTGAATACCCGTATCCGGGGCGGATTCGAATTGGCTGGCCGGTGGTTCCTGTGAAAGACGCGAACGGCTCCGATTCAGCCGCGTCGTGGGTCGCTACGGCGCGATTGGACGAGACTACTGTTGGACTTAGAAGGTGATGACTTCGTAGTCGTCGTCGACGAGTGAGCGGATACTCGGGTGGCCGTCGTGGTCGTCCAGCGTGACAAGCCCGGCGTCGGCGACGGCGTCTTCGACGCCGAATGCGCCGGAACAGTAATCACAGACCGCCACGTCATCCTTGAGGCTCTGATACAGTTCGTGGTAGTCGCTGTCCTCGTCTTCGAGTTCCGGAATCCACTGTGTTCCGGCGCCGTCGAAGATGAGTTCGAGGTCGTCCTCGTCGTTCTGTGCGAACTCTGCTGCGGCTTCGAGGCCGTTTGCGAGCCGGCCGAGATTTTCGTGTCCCTCCGTCCCTGCGAGAATGATGATGGCTGCTTTCGTCATTACGTAGCGTAATAGAACTCCCGTCAATATATTACGAGCGGGTGCGTGCGCCGATGTCGAACTCGCACCAAGTCTTTATAAATCAGGGAAAGTCGAGCAATGAGTGAGCTAGCCCGGGAGTCGTCGGCCACGGACTACAGGCGCGCTTCATTCGGACAAACCGCCACACGTCTGTGATTTCAGTACTCGTCAGGAAACCACCCATAGAGACCGTCTCGCTGTCCTGCGATAAGCGTCAGAAAATGATACCCTCGCTGCCGGTGGCTGCGCCCCGAACACTGCGGGGCGACGCGACGGCGCTGCCTGTGACAACCGAGAGCGTCGATGTCCTGCTCGCCGAATGTGTCTCTGTCTCACTGACCTCGATATCGCTCTCGCGGAGGCCACCCGCGTGCTGGTGGATGGCTGACGACTCGCCTTCTCAGACTCGTCGTCGACGGTGACCGGCCCGACATGCCCGACTCAGTCGCCGGGATGCGCTCCGTATTCGACGACGTGGAAACGCAACCCTACGTGTAGGACTCGATAAGCGCTCGGAGGTCTGCTTCGCCTTTGACGCCGACGATCTCTTCGACCTGCTCACCGTCGGCGAACATGATGAGCGTCGGAACACCGCGGACACCATACGACTGAGCGAGTTGCTGGTTGGCATCGACATCGACTTTGGCTACGGTCGCATCGGTCTCCGCGGCCAGCGTCTTGACTACCGGTTCGAGCATCTGGCACGGGCCACACCAGTCGGCATAGAAATCCACGAGAACGACATCGTGCTTGCCGACGACATCGTTGAGTTGGTCCGCTCCGTCAATGTGAAGCGGTTCGTTCGTCGTGGCCTTCTCGGTCTCGGACGCAGTATCAGTCGTCATCGATATACTCTACGCGCCTGCAGTAAATAAGGTTTTGCACACCATATACAATACTATGAATTATCACACGCCGAGCAGGCATCGTAAAAATATAGGTCGTCACGGGCAGAAACCGACTCGGCGCGGGAGCCAAGGGACGATAGAGGGGCGTCGTTAGCTTTCGACAGTCGGGGCCGTGGACTCAGCTTGTTCGTACTTGGTTTCGAACTCCTGAATCAGCTGCCCCATCTTTGCGTACCAGTCGTTGAGCATCCGCTGCATCTCGTCTGCGATCTGTGACGGGTCCGTCGGCGAGTAGACGTGGTAGTAGCCGCCCTGATCGTAGTTGATCTGGTCTTTCTCGATGAAGCCCGTCTGGAGGAGCCGCTGGACGGCGCGATACGCGGTCGAGCGCTCTCGGTCGACTGCTTCGGCGAGTTCGTCGACGGTTAGCGGTTCGTCAGCCTCGACGAGCGCTCGAAAGCACTCTTTGTCGAGTTCCTTGAGGCCGTGGAAACATTCCAATAGCCCCTCGCACTGCATGTCCTGTCGGAGTTGTTCGGACATCGAATCTGGCATCGTTATCACGTCTCTGTAGCCGCTAGGCGGTTAAAAGACTTGTGTACAGTTCGCACAAATGCACGCAAAAGCTGCTAGCTAACGGGCAGACGAGCGACCGCACACAGGGGATACGACCTTTACCGTCAAGGTAGTCTCCACCCGTCGCAGTATCGTACCGGTCTCACTCCCCGACCGTGACGCACTCGTTGCTACTTACTCAATCACTCAGGCTGGACCGTGGCAGAGGGCGATGGAGTCGTAACGTGACCATTCTCTGATATCCCCGCATTTGTGGTATTTTTGCCCACTTTTCACACGACCAGCTCATCCTGAGTGAGTTGGCGCGGGAGTCCAAGGACAGATCCAGCGCAGTAGCCCGGCAGCACTCGCTCATGGCGCAGTTTCCTTGCTACTCTACATCTATATCACTCCCGAGAGGCTGATTGGTCCCATGTTCAGCCCACAGTCGACAGCCACTTCCTCGACGTGTAGCGCGCGACTCGTCTGATTGAATATTTTCGAGAACGGGCCGCGCTACTGACGTGCATCCGAAGAGACTTTGTTCTGTAGACACAATACAATACACGAATGACACTCCCAATCGACCCGAGTCAGATTGACCCTGAAGACATCGGTGAACAACAGGCGACGCTCGAAATGAGCCACGAGGACGCAATCGAGCACGTTCGAGACGTGTTTACCGACGCTGGATTCGGGGTCCCCGTCGAATTCTCGCCGTCTGAGATGCTCAACGAGAAGATCGACGCGGACCGTGACCCATACTACGTGCTGGGTGCCTGCAACCCCGAGGTCGCTGACCGCGCTCTCGACGCGACGGACAACAAACTCGGCGCGCTCATGGCCTGTAACGTCGTTATCTGGGAGGAAAAGCCCGAACGACAGCGCGTCTACCACGTCTCGATTATGCGTATCGCTCGCCTCGTTGGAATGGCACCCGACAACGAGGAGATGGCAGATATCGTCGCTGACACCGGCGAGATTGTCGACGAGGCGTTCCAGAACCTCTAACATGGGGTATCACACGTTCGACGCGGGCCGGGCCGACAAGCTCGAAGACGCACAGCAACGGTACCGATATCTCTCCGCGGAAGAGCTCCGCTGGGCGCTGTCGGCCAGTAGGGACGAGACGGTCGCGGATCTCGGGAGCGGGACTGGTTTCTACACCGACGATGTTGCACCGGCCGTCGACCACGTGTACGCCGTGGATATCCAGGAGGCGATGCACGACTACTACCGGGAGAAAGGCGTCCCCGACAACATCGATCTTGTGACGAGCGCGGTCGATGACCTCCCGTTCGATACTGATAGTCTCGATGGGGCGTTCTCGACGATGACGTACCACGAGTTCGCTAGCGACGGGGCACTGAACGAGGTCGCACGAGTGCTCAAATCGGGCGGAACATTCGCTGTCGCCGATTGGGCGGCTTCCGGCAGTGGTCGTAACGGCCCGCCCGTCGATGAACGATTTTCCGCTGACGAGGCGACGGACGCGCTCCGACAGCATGGGTTCACGGTTGAGTTCGAGGCTGTGCGGCCGGAGACATTTCTGGTCGTTGCGAGCGCTGAATAACGGGTCAGCACTGCCCACCGGACACTCCCGGTTTCTTCTGACTTCCGTGAGCCGGTCCGAGAACAGGCTCAAACTGTCGCGCTCGAACGTCTGGCCGTCAACTGGCGAACAGCCGACGCTCTGCCCGTTCGTGGTCGGCGGCCAGTACGTCTACGAGGGGGGCAAACGGAGTCATCTCGTCCAGCCCCCGGTCCGCGCTATCCTCGACTGCGGCGGTCATCACCGGCTGTAGGTCGTTCAGGATTCGCTGGGCATCCGTGTGGCCCAGCGAGAGGAGACGCTGGGCCGCACCCAGCAGTCCGGTGACGAAGCCGTGACAGCACAGCAGACAGGCCTCTCGGACGGGGACGCCGGCAAGTCCGGTCGCAACGCCGAGGACGACAGCGTAGTTCCCGGGCGCGTCGTCGGTGTCGACGCGCTCCGCGTAGCGGTCCAGCAGGGCCGACTCCCGCAGTTCTGTCTGGAGCGAGAGGAGTCGGTCCCCGGATTGCTGGGCGCTCTCGCGGAACTCCGCGGCCAGCGTCACGGCCGAGAGCCGCCGGTCGGCCCGACAGACCCCGTCGAGGTCACCGTCGGTGGCGGCGGCGTGTGCGGCCCGGAGCGCGACGAGTTCGGCGGGACCGACCTGCTGGCGGAGGTACGTCGACAGGAGCGCTTCGAGGTCCGCCGCGTCCTCGACCCGGTCGTCTTGAATGAACTGCTCCAGCCCGTACGAGACCGTGTAGGTCCCGACCGGGAGAAACGAGTCAGCCAGCCGGAACGATTCGAGCGTCGCGGCGTCGGTCATTGGTCGCCTCCGTCAATGGTGCGGACGCCGTGGTCGTGGGCGTGGCCACTGCCGCTGTGACTGTGGCCGCTAGCGTCGTGGCCCCCGTCACCGTGGGTGTGGTCGACGCCGTCGTCGTCGAACGTCGTCGGCGGCACGCGCTCGTACCGCATCGGCACGTCTCCGGAGAGCAGGTCCGCGACCGTGGCTTCCATCCGCGCTTTCGACTCGGTCACCGGGAACAGTGCCTCCTCGCCGCGGACCGCCAGGTTCCAGTGTCGGTTCCCGACGGCGTGACCGAGCGCCAGCGCTGCGGTCGGCGACACGTCGCTGTCGGCGAAATCGAGCACCAGGACCTCGACGGCGGCGAGTTCGACGACGACGAGCGTGCCGTCGTCGGCCTCCAGCATGTCGCCGTCCCCGAGGTCGCGGGCGATCACGATACCGAGGTCCCGACCGTCCGTCGTCTCGGTTCGGACCCGCGAGCGGCGGCGTTCGGTGTCCGAAAGCACGACAGTGGCGTGGTCCGACCCGTCGATGGCCTCGGCGACGGAATCGTCGTCGCGGTGGCCGAGATACGTCTCTGCGACCAGCATCAGTACTTCCTCCCGGAGGGGGCGGGCGCGTCCAGCAACTCCCGTCGCGCGTGGTCCCAGGCCGCGTGCAGCGTCGATTGGACGGTCTCGGCCCGGTCGCCGAGGGCACGGACCCCGACGCCGGCACCGTTCGGGAGTGCCGTCGCGCCGGCCCGGGCCTCGCCGTCGGCGACGACCGCGTGGAGCGCGTCACTCAGTTCGTCCTCGTCGCGGTCGGGCGCGAGGACGAACGCCGTCCCGTAGACGGTGAACTCGCCGAGGACGCCGGGCGCGGTCGGGTCGCCGTCGGCCGGCGTCAGATGCGTCGCGTCCTCGAACAGGCGGCCGTCGGGGCCGTCCGCACGCACGCGGGAGAGGTACCGCTCGAACTCGAAGCGTTCGCCCCGGGCGAGACGGCCCGGGACGACCACGTCGGCGACCACGGCGGTCGCGCCGGGGGCCAACCCGACCGAAAGCTCCTGCATGTACCGGGAATCGGCGTGGAGAATCGTCGGCTCGGGCACGTAGTCTAGGTGGCCGTCGGTGCCGACGCTGAGGGTCGTCTCCGCGGCGGCGTAGTTACACGTCATCGTCTGGACCTTCGTCGAACTCTGGGTCGAGACGTGCGCGACGGCTTCGTCCCCGACCTCGATGGTCACGTCGTGACGGTCGCCCTGGGCGACGCCACCGGTCGGCGACTGGACGAAGACGGTGTCGGCCTCGGGGAGGGGGTCGTGGCCCAGCGTGCCCGAGATGTGGAACGGGACCGTCGCGTAGTCGTGGACCAGGGTCGTCCCGTCGGCCGTCCGCTCGAAGGTCAGTTCGAGCACGCCGTCTTTCCCCGGCGACCCCACGGCGGCCTGCGGGACGGCCTCGGTCGCGTACCCCTCGAACGCCGGATGGGGCGCGTCCGCGGCCATCAGGCGAACAGCACCCCTTCCCGGACGTGTGACAGCACCTCGTCGACGTTGGTCTCGTCCTTGCAGTTGGTGAACACGACGGGGCCGTCCCGGACCTCGTCGGCGTCCCGCTCCATTACGTCGAGGTCGACGCCGACGTGGGGCGCGAGGTCGGTCTTGTTGACCACGAGCAGGTCACAGTCGACGACGCCCGGCCCGCGCTTGCGCGGGATGTCCTCGCCTTCCGCGACGGAGATGACGTACAGCGAGTAGTCGGCGAGTTCGGGGTTGAACGTCGCCGCGAGGTTGTCGCCGCCGCTCTCGACCAGCACGAGGTCCAGTTCGGGGTGGTCGGCGAGGAACGAATCGATTTGCTGGAGGTTCATCGACGGGTCCTCGCGGATGCCAGTGTGCGGACACGCGCCGGTCTCGACGCCGGCCACGAGGTCCTCCGGGACGACCCCGGCGAAGCGCTCGCGGAGCACGTCCGCGTCCTCCTGTGTCAGGATGTCGTTGGCGATGACGCCCACGTCCAGGCCCTGCTCGCGCAGTTTCGGGACGAGCGCCGTCAGTAGCGATGTCTTGCCGGAGCCGACCGGGCCGCCGATGCCGACCGTCGCCACGTCGCGGTGCGTGAGGCTCACTCGTCGGCCTCCGTCGCGTCGTCGCCGTCCGTTGCGGCGTCCTCGCCCTCGCTATCGGCGGTCCCCACGCTGTCGGAGCGAATCGGGTCGTGGACCGTCACGAGCTTGGTCCCGTCGGGGAACACCGGTTCGACCTGAATCATGTCTATCATCTCGGGGACGCCGTCCATCACGTCCTCGCGGCCGAGCAGTTTCGACGCGCCGGAGCGGATTTCGGCCACCGACTGGCCGTCTCGTCCCCGCTCGATGCACCAGTCGCTGATGTAGGCGACGGCTTCGGGGTGGTTCAGCGGGACGCCGCGTTCCTTGCGGCGTCGCGCGACCTCTGCCGCGGTGAAGACCGTGAGTCGTTCCTGTTCTTTGGCTGTGAGTTTCATAGCAGGTATCGCTGTGCGAGCGGGAGTTCCGAAGACGGTTCGCAGGTGACGTGGTCGCCGTCGACCCGGACCTCGAACGTCTCGGGGTCGACCTCGATATCGTCGGGGCAGTAGTCGTTGTACACCATGTCGTCCTTGCCGGGCGTGCGCGCCCCCTCTATCGGGACGACGCGGGAGTCGAGCCCGTACTCCTCGCCGACGCCGGCCTCGGCGGCCGCCGGGGAGACGAACGACAGGGAAAGGGCGTGCCTGGCCTTGCCGACCGCGCCGGCCCGTTCGCGCTGGATGATGGGCTCGCAGGTCATCAGCGAGCCGTTGGCCTCGCCCATCTCCGAGTGGACCGGGAAGCCGCCCTTGAACGTCATCGCCGGCTTGACACCGAAGAACGCGGGGTCCCAGAGGCAGATGTCGGCCAGTTTGCCGGGTTCGAGGGTTCCGACGTACTCGTCGATGCCGGCGCTGATAGCGGGGTTGATGGTGTACTTGGCGATGTAGCGCTTGATGCGGTGGTTGTCCGCGCCGGTCCCCTCGTCCTCGGGGAGCGGGCCGCGCTGGGATTTCATCTTCGAGGCCGTCTGCCACGTCCGCGGGATGACCTCGGCCATCCGCCCCATCGCCTGGGAGTCGGAGGTCATCATCGAGATGGCCCCCATGTCGTGGAGCACGTCCTCGGCGGCGATTGTCTCCGCGCGAACGCGGGACTCAGCGAAGGCCACGTCCTCGGGCACGTCGGGGTTGAGGTGGTGACACACCATCACCATGTCCAGGTGTTCGTCGAACGTGTTGTCGGTGTAGGGCATCGACGGATTGGTCGACGACGGGAGCATGTTCGGCTCGCCGACCATCTCCATGATGTCCGGCGCGTGACCGCCGCCCGCGCCCTCGATGTGGAACAGGTGCATCGTCCGGCCGTCGACAGCACCGAAGGTGTTCTCGACGAAGCCGGCCTCGTTCAGCGTATCCGTGTGCATGCAGACCTGCACGCCCTCGTCTTCGGCGACGTCGAGGCAGGTGTCGATTGTCTCGGGCGTCGACCCCCAGTCCTCGTGGAGCTTCAGTCCGCAGGCCCCGGCCGCGACCTGCTCGCGGAGCGGGCCGGGGTCGGAGGCGTTGCCCTTGCCGTAGAAGCCGACGTTGACCGGCCACTCTTCGGCGGCCTGCAGGAAGCGCTTGATGTTCTCCGGGCCGGTCGTGGTCGTGGTCGCGCCGCCGCCGTACCCGCCGCCGAGCATCGTCGTGATACCGCCCGACAGCGCGTGTTCGTGGAGCTGTGCGGAGTTGAAGTGGATGTGGATGTCGAGGCCGCCGGCGGTCGCTATCTTCCCCTCGGCCGGGTACACGTCCGTCGACGGGCCGACGACCATGTCGACGCCGTCCATCGTGTCGGGGTTGCCGGCCTTCCCGATGCCGGCGATCTCGCCGTTCCGAATGCCGATGTCGGCGGCGACGATGCCGAGTATCGGGTCGATAATCGTCGCGTTAGTCAGTACCCAGTCGAGTGCCCCCTCCGCCTGTGTGACGCCGGGAGCCATCCCCAGGCCGTCACGCAGGGTCTTGCCGCCGCCGAACACGGCCTCGTCGCCGTGGGTCCGCAGGTCCTCCTCGACCTCGGCGAACAGTTCCGTGTCACCGAGCCGGATTTTATCACCCGTCGTCGGCCCATACAGTTCGGCGTAGTTCTCGCGGTCGATGTCGCGTGTCACTCCGCTCCCTCCTCATTGTCGGCCCCGGTGTCGCGGAATCCGGCCGCGCGCATCCACTCGACCGCGTCGCTCGTGTCGCCGTCGACGCTCCCGTTCACGAGGCCGTTCATCCCGTGGGCGCGGCGCTTCCCGCCGATTTCGACGAGTTCGACGGTCTGCTCCTCGCCGGGCTCGAACCGGACGGCCGTCCCGGCGGGGATGTTCAGCCGCATCCCCATTGCCGCCTCGCGGTCGAACTCCAGCGCGGCGTTGGCCTCGAAGAAGTGAAAATGCGACCCGACCTGCGAGGGCCGGTCGCCGGTGTTGCCGACGGTCACTTCCGTCGTTTCTCGGCCCTCGTTCAGCGTCACTGTTCCTTCACCTGGGATGACCTCGCCGGGTACAAGTCCATCACTCATCCCGCCACCGCCCCAGTGATTTCTGACTGTTTGTCTATCATCTGCCCCTCTCTTTGAATACACATACTAAAATGGTTGCTCTCTGCGCAAGTGACGCCTCTATATCGAGAATAGGGTTATATACTAAACTTCCAACTCAAAATAAAGGGGTTCGATTATCGAACCGTCCTACTTCCCAGCGCCAACACGACTCACGTCCAGTCTGGCATTAGCATTGGCGGGGAGTCGCTCCTGTGACGCGGGCCAGAATATGACAGGCGATCTCCGGACTGGGGACGCAAAACTGGCCGACAGCGGCGAACCAAACCGCTATGGCGAAAATATTGCCTCGATATCTTCTTTTTCAATATCGGCTAATTAGCGCCTAAAATACTGGAGAATTTCAAACATACTCTCCACTACTAGCTATTCGGGTGACTATCTGTCATATCCTTTGACGACCTTATACTGTCAAGACTGTGTGGTGGACAATATAAGATAAGAGTGGCAAACCTTATTTTCCCCCTCCCAGACGGCAACACTGTGAACGAAATCATGGACGAACGTTCGGATATCATGAGCAGAGAACGATATATTGCCAATGATGTTGGACATAATAGTACTAACAAAAACATCGTAGCGGGGGGAGACGCATGAATCGCTCGTCCGTCAGCCGACGCCAGTTCCTCGGCGCGAGCGGGGCCGCACTCGTCACCGGCCTTGCGGGCTGTTCTGCCGGTGAAGGTGGGACTTCCACGGACACCGCAAGCAGCACTGATACCCTCAAAATTGGCGTTCTGGAGGACCAGTCCGGGAACTTCGCCCTCGTCGGCGACCCGAAGGCCAAGGCGTCGATGCTCGCTATCGAAGAAATCAACGCCAACGGTGGTATCGACGGCAAGCAGATCGAGACGTTCCAGCGCGACCCTCAGTCTGATAACCAGCGGTATCAGGAGCTCACCCGCACGGCGATTAACGAGGAGAACGTCGACGCGCTGTGGGCCGGCTACTCCTCGGCGACCCGTGAGGCCATCCGTCCGATAATCGACCGCAACGAACAGCTCTACTTCTACACCACGCAGTACGAGGGCGGCGTCTGCGACGAGTTCACCTTCGCGGTCGGCCCCACCGCCCGCCAGCAGCTCGGCATCGTCCTCCCGTACCTGGTCGAGGAGTTCGGGCCGGACATCTACACTATCGCGGCCGACTACAACTTCGGCCAGCTCTCCGCTGACTGGGTCAAGGTGCTGGCGAACGAAAACGACGCGAACGTCCTCGGCGAGGAGTTCATCCCGCTCAGTGAGTCCTCGTTCGGCTCGACGATCAACCGGATTCAGGAGGCCGATCCGGACTTCGTCATGTCGATGCTCGTCGGGGCGAACCACACGTCGTTCTACGAGCAGAAGGCTTCGGCCGGCCTTGACGTGCCAATCGGCACCTCGACGGCGATGGCACAGGGGTACGAGCACCGACGGCTCGACGCCCCGGCGATGGCCAACATCTACGCCGGCGTCAACTACATGGAGGAAGTCCCGACCGACAGCAACACGGGTGACGGCGGCTTCGTCGACCGGTACTTCGAGATGTACCCCGACGCCCCCTACCTCAACGAGGAGGCCGAGACCAACTACTTCTCGACGTACATGTATAAGAAGGCCGTCGAGCAGGCCGGGACCACTGAACAGCCGGAAGTCATCGAGGCCCTGGAATCGGGCATCGAACTCGGCACCGAGGAGGCACCCGAAGCGCCGGAGGGAGAGACCATCAAGCTCGACGGCGCGACCCACCACGTCGACCATCACATGTGGATTATGCGCGCCGACGAGGAGCACAACATCGAAGCCGTCGAGAACCGCCAGATTCCCGAAACGTTCCTCTCGGAAACGGCCGGCTGTAACCTCCCCGAGAACCCGGAGCAGACCCAGTACACCCCGGTCGACTACTACGAGGAGGCCGAGTAGGGATGGTAAACGGGATCAACCTCGCGTTACAGTTCCTCGATAGCTTCGCGTTCATCGTGCTCGCCGCGGCGGGGTTGGCCATCATCTTCGGCATCATGGGCGTCATCAACCTGGCACACGGGGAGTTCATCCTTATCGGGGCCTACACTGCGACGCTGGCCGTGACGCAACTCGGCCTCCCGCTCGTCGTGGCGATGCTCGTCGGCGGTCTGGTCACCGGCCTCTTCGGGATTCTGACCGAGCGGGTCATTATCTCCGGAGCGTGGCCAAATTACATCAGTCAACGGACGCTGGGCCGCGATGTCATCGAACCGCTGTACGACCGGCTGGCCGATTCCATGGTCGCCACGTTCGGGCTCAGCCTGATACTGACGCAGGGCGCTCGGATCCGCTTCGGGAATTCCATCGACCAGATAGCCACGCCGTTCGGTGCGATATCGTACGGGGAGTTCTCGTACTCGTCGTATCGGATCGTCCTGGCTGGCGTCAGTATCGGCCTGCTTCTGGTCACCTACTACCTGTTCACTCGGACGGACTTCGGGATGCGAGCCCGGGCGACGATACAGGACAAGGAGACGGCACAGGCGATGGGCGTCAACACCGACCGGATGTACATGCTGACGTTCGGCTTCGGCTCGGCGCTGGCCGGACTGACCGGCGCGCTGTTCGCGCCAGTCATCTCGATGCAGCCGACGCTGGGCGACCAGTTCCTGGTCGAAGCGTTCGTCGCTGTCGTCGTCGGCGGCCCGAGCGTCGTCCTCGGGACCGCGCTATCGGGGGGTGTCCTTGGGGCGATTCTGGCCACGTTCTCGAATCTCTACGGGACGTTCATCGGCCGTATCGCGCTGCTCGTTGCTGCGCTCATCGCCCTCCGGTTCCTCCCCAACGGCATCACCGGCTTCATCGAACAACTGCGGAAACGGAGACAGGAGAGCGACTAGATGTCGAGAAACAGTGCAAACGGTGGGATGAACAGGTCGCTCCCGAGCCGGCTTCGCAGTCGGTTCGAGGGGCCAAACACCATCGGGGAGTCACGTGGGTTCTGGGTTGGCTTCGCCGCCGCCGTAGCGGCGCTCGCCATCTACCCGGCCTTCGGTGATGGCTCCCAGCTGTCGCTGTTCATGGTGCTGGCCCTCTTGGGGCTTTCCCTGTCAGTCGTCTGGGGCTACTCGGGCGTGTTGAGCTTCGGGCAGGTCGTCTTCTTCGGCATCGGAGCCTACACGTTCGGCGTCGTCTCGATCAACTTTGCGACCCCGGGTGGGATCACGGCTGCCGTCGTCGCCGGTATCGTCGGCGGCGGCCTCAGCGCCGCGATTCTGGGCTACTTCATGTTCTACGGCGGGGTGCGGGACGTCTACGTGACCATCATCACGCTCGTCTCGACCATCGTGATGCACACGTTCATGGCTCAGACCGCCGGGTCAGAGTGGGCCATCGGCGAGGCGGCGCTGGGCGGGTTCAACGGGATGCCGGACATCCCGCTGTTGACCCTCGGCGTCGGTGGGCTGTCGTACCAGTTCATCTACAACCCGTTCCCGATGCGGATACTCGGCATCGGAGCGTTTGAGATCAGTCCGTTCTACTATCTCGTGTTAGTGTTGCTGGTCGGGACGTACCTCGGACTGCGAGCCCTCGTCAACTCCGACTACGGCCGCGTGATGGTCGCCGTTCGCGAGGACGAGGACCGCACAGAGATGTTTGGCTACAACGTGACCCGCGTCAAGTTCGTCGTGTTCACGCTCGGAGGCGCGCTGGCGGGGTTGTCCGGCGTGCTGTACGCCGCACGGAACGTCTACATCGACCCGACCGTGTTCTCGCTGCTGTTTGCGACGCTGCCGGTCATCTGGGTGAGTATCGGCGGCCGAAAGAGTTTGCTCGGGGCCGTCGTCGCCACGCTCGCCGTCGAGTACCTTCGCATCTCGATGGCGGGTGAGCTGGCGCTGGTCCTGCTTGGCACCCTGTTGCTGGTGACGATTCTGGTGCTTCCGAGCGGCCTCGTTCCGTGGCTCCACGAACAGATCGTCGACACTCGACTCGGACCGGGTGAAGCCGGTGGAGCCGACACACCCGATGCGCCGAGTGAGGTGAGTGACTAATGAGTGATACTGAAACCGAATCCGATATCGACCCGCTTGGACCGAACGTCCGGCAAACCGCTGCGGAACTGGCAACGGGCGACAGAACCGAGACACTGCTGCAGACCGACGGCCTCGTCAAACAGTTCGGCGGGTTCACCGCCACCGACGACGTCGACTTCTCGGTCGCCGAGGGGGAGCTTCGCTGTCTCATCGGCCCCAACGGGGCCGGCAAGTCGACGCTGTTGAACTTGATTACTGGTACCTACGAGGCGAGTGACGGCAGCATCTACTACAACGGCCACGACATCACCGACCTCGACCCACACGAGCGGGTGTCACGCGGCATCAGCATGAAGTTCCAGGTTCCGTCCGTGTACGGTGATCTGAGCGTCAGAGAGAACGTCAGGCTCCCCGTCCAGCAGTTCGCCGATGGAGAGGAGCGGCGGCGGCTTGTCGCGGAGGCCATCGAGGCTGCTGGTCTTACCGGCTACGAGGACGTCGATGCGTCCCAGCTCTCACACGGCCAACAACAGCAACTGGAAATCGGGATGGCTGCCGCGCTCGAACCCGACCTGCTCTTGCTGGACGAGCCGGTTGCCGGCCTCGACGTGGCTGAGCGCGAAGCTATCGCCGAGCGGATCAGACGGCTCAACGAGGAGGCAGGGATCGCTTTCATCGTCATCGAACACGACACCGACTTCGTCGCAAGCATCGCCGAGGAAGTGACCGTCCTGCACAACGGCGAAGTGTTCCGCGAGGGACCAATTGCGGAAATCGAATCTGACCCGGAGGTCCAGCGGATCTATCTGGGGGGTGAGTCGTGATGCTCGAACTCGATGACGTTTCCGCTGCATACGACACGACGCCGATACTGCGGGACGTGGACCTCTCCGTCGAGGAGGGGGAAATCGTCGGCGTGATGGGGAAAAACGGCGTCGGCAAGACGACGCTCCTGAAGACGGTGATGGGGCTCTTAGAGCCCAGCGAGGGGACTATCAGCTACGACGGCACCGACGTGACCCACGCGAGCGCCGACGAGCGCGCCCGGGCCGGCGTCGGCTACATTCCGCAGGGCCGGGACGTGTTTCCCAAGCTAACCGTCGAACAGAACATCAAAATGGGTGAGACCATCCGGTCGGACAGCGATGAAACGCTGTACGACCAGATATACGACTACTTCCCCGTGCTGGAAGAGCGGGCCAGCCAGGAGGCCGGCACGCTCTCGGGCGGGCAACAGCAGATGCTCGCCATCGGCCGCGCACTGGTCTCGAACCCCGACCTGCTCTTGCTCGATGAACCGTCTGAGGGCATCCAGCCCTCTATCGTCGATCAGATCAGCCAGGATATGCAGACAATTAACGACGACCTCGGGACGACGATTCTGTTCGTCGAGCAGAACCTCGGGGTCATCCGTGAGATGGCCGACCGCTGTTACGCGATGGAGCGTGGCACGGTCGTCGACGAACTCGGCCCGTCGACGATCGCCGACGAGGACGCTATCGCGGAGTATCTCGCGGTCTGAGACGGGCTGTTGTCGCTGGTCCGGCCGCTGGCACCTTCGGGCGGTCGCCCGCGGAACGACCCATGGCGGTTCGGACGCGCGCTGTAATATTGCGTATCTAACTATTCCCTGATTACAGGCAAGCAACCGAATCAACAGGAACTTGAGTACCCATCGTACAGACGTGTACACGAATGTCCGATCGTGATTCATGGATCTCGAACCTCGGTTTCGTGCTTGCCGCTGTCGGCGGTGCAGCGGGCCTCGGGAACATCTGGCGGTTCCCCTGGCTGACCGCCGGAAACGGCGGCAGCGCGTTCCTCATCGTTTATCTGCTCGTCGTCGTCGGTATCGGCGTTCCGGGACTGCTCGCTGAGTTCGTCCTCGGACGCTGTGGGCGGCAGACGCCAACTGCGGCGTTGCGCTCACTCACCGGCTCCCGCTGGGGGTCGTGGCTGGGCGCGTTCAACGTCCTCACAACGCTCGTTATCCTCTCGTTCTACTCCGTCGTCGGCGGGTGGATCCTCCGCTACACGTTCGTCTCGCCGGTCGGGGCGTACTTCGGGCAGCCCCAGCAGTACTTCGGAGCGATGAGCTTCGGACTCGACGCGGTCGCCTTTCACCTGCTGTTTCTCGGTATCGTCGCTGCCATCGTCTTTTTCGGCGTGAGCAACGGTATCGAACGCGTCTCGAAGGTGATGCTCCCCGGCGTCGTGATTATCCTCCTCGGCCTCGCGGTGTGGACGGCCACCCAGCCGGGCACGGCCGCTGGTTACGCGTTCTATCTCAGTTTCGACGCCGAATACCTCGCAGCGAACTTCCTGAGCGTCATCGGACCGGCGGCGGGACAGGCGCTGTTCACTCTCTCGCTCGGTGCTGGCGTCATGTTGACCTACGCCTCGTATCTCGACGATAACGCATCGCTTCCGCGGGATACGCTCGTCATCGCGGTCTCAAACACGTTCATTGGAGTCCTCGCCGGGCTGGTCGTCATTCCGCTGCTGTTTTCTCAGGGCGTCGACCCCGGGCAGGGCGGCCCTGGTGCGCTGTTCGTCGCGCTCGCGACGGCGTTTGCGACGCTTCCGGGCGGTGAACTCGTCGCGACTGCGTTCTTCGCGACCGTGCTGATGGCCGCGGTGACCAGCGGTATCAGCCTGCTTGAGACACCGGTAGCAACGCTCGTCGACAGCTTCGGCGTCCCGCGACGCCGGGCGACGGTACTGGTATCGATCCTGCTTGCGGCCACCGGGAGCGGACTGTCACTCACAAGCTCGGTATTCCAGTTCGTCTCCGGCACGCTCGCCGACCTCCTCTTGACTGTCGGGCTGTTCGCGTTCACTGTCATCGTCGGCTGGCTGCTGCGCGAGGACGCGGTCGCGGAGTTCCGCGCCGGAACCGACCGCTTCGAGTGGCTGGCCGAGCCGTGGCTCCTGACCGTTAGCTGGGTGCTCCCCGTTGTTGTACTGTTCCTGCTGACGAACACGCTCGCGTCGCTCGCCGGGATGTCGCTGGGACTTGGCGGCCGAGCGCTTATCGCTGTCGTCGGCACTGTCGCCCTGGCTGTCATCGTTCGAAACGGAAGCCGAAGCGACCTGTTGAGTTCGCACTAAGACGGCTGTCTTGACTCGCCCCTGCTCTGGAACCCGGCAATGTCGCGGGGACCGTACTTTCGATTGTAGCTTCCCGCACACTGTTCGCTAACGGCTCTTGTACGCGGCGGGGCAGAAAAGGCACACACCGCATCCAACCCTCCCCTCTCAATATTGCGACCGGGAATCCGTCTCATCGGCGTCATCGTTCAGTGTGGTCACGGACCCTTACCCCTCGAATGGCCTGACCTGACACGGTAGTCAAATTATTCACTGCTCATTCCTCGTGTCACCTGCGCACCGTTGAAAACCAGCGATGGCTTAATGGAATATGTTTCGGCAGTTCGCGGCCGTCATCTGGCGCTAACACGCCTCGCAGCTGCAGTAGCGCTCGCAGACGGGGTTCGTACAGTCGGGACTACGCGCTGAGCAGAACTCCCTGCCGTGGGTAATAAGCAGGACGTGCAGCGGATAGGTCAGTTCGTCGGGAATGAGCGCGTCTAACTCGTCGTGGGCACGCTTGTTCGTTGCCGACTCGGTCACTAGCCCGAACCGCTTGGAGACCCGCTCGACGTGGGTGTCGACAGCCATCGTTGGCTTCCCGAAGTGGAAGTTCAGGACGACGCTGGCGGTCTTTGGGCCGACGCCCTTGATGTCGGTGAGCCAGCCTTTCGCCTCGTCAGCAGGCATGGCGTCGAGGAAGGCAAGAGAGTAGGCACCGCCGGTTTCCTCGCGGATGGCTGTAAGCGCCCGCTGAATACGGGCAGCCTTCTGATCGGGGAGCCCTGCAACGCGGATGGTGTCGGCCAGCTTTCCGTGGTCTGCGGTCTCAATGGCTGCGAAGTCGTCATACGCTGTGAACAGCGCCTCGGTGGCTCGGCGCGTGTTTTCGTCGGCGACGTTCTGTGAGAGAATCGTCGTCACCAGCTGTCGAACCCCTTCACCAGGGTCGGCGTTGGCATCGGCACCGTGATCGCTCGTGCGTTCGACTGGCCCATGCAGCGAGACGAGGTCATCGTGGAGGTCACGAACATCGGCGGTGTCCCACTCCTCAATCGTCGACATATTGTTCGACACGGACTGGACCGACTTCAAGACACTGACGCCTCGTTCGGTTTCGATCCACGACGCCCCTACACCGTGGCAGATCCGATTTTCGACGGAGCCATACCACTCACCGTGTGACTGCCAGGCGGCAGCAGCGAGATCGGAATTGAGGCAGTCTACTGGAGTACGTCCCTCTCAGTATCCAATGGTATTTCGCGATGGGCGGGGGTAGTCACAGACGCCTTCGCCCGGGTATGACGAGATATAGTTGTCACTGATTGTGAATACCTTCTTAGCTATGCGAAGTAAATGGCCGTGCATGGGGATGCGCTGTGAACTATTCGGACATGACTTCGGAGCCTCGAAAATAGAGGAGTCCTATGATGAAGGCGAGCGCGGCACTGTTCTAACCGTTCGGGAATATCGGTCTTGCCAGCGATGTGGCCACATCCGCAATATCTCCGAGAACCGGGGCTTGATATCCACGACAGAGGAATCGAAAGCAAACGATGGCCCGCCGGACAAGGCCGAATACAGCGCCGAGACTCGGCAGCCAGCGGAACGGCAAGAGAGGGTAGCAGACGAGACTGAAGCGACAGATACGGCACAGGCGTCGGAAACGGATCCGACTGAGTCTCCCGAATCAGCGACGACCACGCCGGAAACGGTCGGAGACCAATCCCCGGATGCGGAAGTGAGTGATGCGTCTATGACGGAGATTTCATCGACACCACCAGAGAAGACTGACGATGCTGTAATCCTGTCGGAATCAGAGCCACAGGAGCCAGCTGACGCCAGCACCCCGCCGCTGAACAACGACGATGCAGTCATCATCGATGCTGCTACAGATACTGCACACTCACCGTCTGAAACATCCGACGGGCCAGATAGTAGAAACGACCGGGACCGGAGCCCACCCACAGCGGATGACGGAGAGAATACTTCAGCCGACTCGGAGCCCAGTTATACGTGCCCGAGGTGTGCGTTCGAACTCCCTGCGAGTGAATCGTCGTTCTTTGCCGGTGATGTCTGTCCGCAGTGCCGAGTCGGCTACCTTGAGGATACAGCAGACAGCGAATCGTGAGCCGTCGACGAAACGTGGCCCCATAGAGAGTGTCGGCGGGAGATTATCGTTCCCCGGTGAGTCTCCGATCAATAGTTTTGGAACAGCAGTTTTCGCACGTCGTCTTTTGTCCGTGCGCTCACCGTCGACCCATCGGGGAGCGTGACTTCGTAGGGTTCGTCGTTTTCGTCAGACCGAGTCCACTTTTCGTCATGTTCGGTCAGTAAACGGTTCGCGACGGAAAGGGTGTCTCCCGGAGTGTTGTTGGCCGACTCGTCTGGTTCGGCTGCGTCATCGGTTTCGACGGTAGCGGATGCTGGACCAGTCTGTGCCGGCGCACCGCCTTGTGCTCCACCGTGTCCGTTGCTCGGCGTCTCTCCTGACTCATCTGGACCAGTACCCCTCTCCTCAGTACCTTCGCTCGCGCTCGTGTCGGATTCGATGTCTGCAAGGCGCGTCGCGAGTTCACTCGTCCCAAGCGCCGAGAGCAGTTTCCCTCGCATCTCGTCGGCTTCAATACCGCTCCCGGGAACCTCCGGCACGTTGGACGCGATGCGCTGGAGTTCCGGATACTCAGCTGCGGCGATTCGCTCGTAGTCGGGACGACTCAGGCCTTGCTCGTCTTCGAGGCGGTCCGGCGGTGTGTATGTATCGAGGAGGTAGGCAACAACATCTTGCGTACGAATATGACCGTACGTCTCGATGAACGCGTCTTCAAGATCCTCCCGCACCGATGTTAAATCCGCCTGTTGTGTGTCCGTAATCTCGATTTCTGGCATCGCTTCCAACATTGGTCGCCCATCTCATAACTCGTTCCCTGGACGGCGAAAACTGACGGAACCATTGTATAGCAGAGACACGCATACTCTGGTATGTGGTGTCCCCGCTGCGATTCCGACCTCAGCACATATACGCTTGCGACCGCTGATCAGACAGCTATCGTCTGTGAATCGTGCGGCTTCGCAGGCATCCCTGCGTCACATCACACCGAGGCGACCCCTCCAGAGTCCTGGGAATTCGCATTTTCACGGTTCAACCAGCATCCTGACTCTAACCTCGGTAACCCCGAACATACTGACAGAATACCCAGCGTCCCGATTCCGGAAGGTGACGAGTCCACAGACCGACCAGAGTTCTCGCTTGAACAGGCTGGTGTCTCGGTCGGCATCTCTCTGGGGTCAGATGCGAACATACTCCAACAGGACGCTGCTGACGAATTGAACCGTGTTATCGACGAGAGTGACCGCGAACGGAGTGGCGAATCCACAGCCAACTTTGAGGAGAGCGATGGGACCGATCAAAACGCAGAAAGTGATGTCGTCGAAAACGGGGACGAAACTGCGTAACGCCCGCTGTCGGGTGTATCGCTTGGAGCGAGGCAGGAGCAGATCCCGACTGACTCAGGCGAGCGGCGCTGTTATCCGCGAGTGCCCGTTACTCGGCGGTGGTATCCGGCTCTTCGGCCTGCTCGGCTTGCCCTTCCCGCTCTTCTTCCGACCGCGCTGCGACGAGCGCCCCCTGTGCGACACTATACAGTGGGTTCTCGGCCTGGCGGACGTCGCTAATCGAGAACGGGATCTCAGAGTCGTTTATCCGTTCGGCGAACAGTTCTTCAAAGCCGTCAGGACTGGATGTCCCGCCAGTCACGACGACCGGGACATCCAGTCCCTCCTCGACGTCCTCTTCATCAACTTCACTGATGATGTTCTCGATGACGTAGTCGAGGAGATTATCGTAATAAATGCTCAGTGCACCCTCAATACCACCGACATCCGTCTCGAAGTTTAGTGCGAAGTCTTCCTCTTTTACCGAGGTAACCTTATCCACGGGCGTGCCAGTCGCCTGTGCAGCTTGCTCGTCGATCCAGTCACCACCGCGTGCGATAGAGAACTTCATCACGGGGACTGCATAGTACGACAAGCAGACGTTTGTCATCCCAGCGCCGAAGCTGATTCCGAGGCCGGTGAACTCCCGATTTGCTAACTCGGAATAAATAACGGCCATCCCCTCATTGATCGGCTCTGGGCTGTATCCCATATCAGTAAGCAGTGACTCGATCGTCTTTTGATGATACAGCGTCGAGACATCGGCGTCGATAGGATCCGCAGGAACAGAGAAAAACAGCCGCTCGTTCGGATACTCCGGCTGTCCGACTACCTGTTCAGTAATGAGCTTAATCATCGGAATGGCTGATTGCTCGTCGCTTGAGAGAATCCCAGCCTGCATCGGTCGGCGTGTCTCCTCACTGAAGATGTTCGCGAAATTCAGGGCGTCATCACCGACGATATAGACCCGATCATCCTTGCGGATGTGGAGAACGTCACTTCGCGACAGCATCTGCTCGGCCATGTCGCTGTAGTCAATTTCAACAAAGGAGTTCCGCTGCTGCACGAACACTGTTTCGTTACCATCTTGACGTGCAGACAGGAGGTTCATCGTACCGACATCGAGACCTTGGGGCATACAGCTGTATTCCTCCCACCAAGTTGAAAAAACTAGCCTATAATATAGAACCAGTTACAGCTTACGTACCAACACTACACCGAGGGGTGCGTAGGAGTCTACTACCACGCTAAAACCCACGCAACGTGACTGGCACCGTAGAAGGCATGTGGTCCGATCAGACGGGTTAGTCGAACAATAATGACCGAAGACGGCTCATAACTCCCTTCTCCTCTCCGACACCAGTTTCTACATCATCGTCTGCACCCTGCTTATTCCGGAACTCGGTAAGCGCGTTGACCTGCGCTTCGGTGCCAGTACTTCGGTCCGTTTTTGATTGGCCACCCTGCAGCTGCCTGAGTCCATCTACTGCGTCGTCAACGTCGTTACTGTCAGCCCGTGTCGTGGTCGCCTCGGAGTTCTCGATAGCTGTCCGGTCGAGGTCCGAGTCTGTGTCCGGCATATCCAGATTCAGCCGTTTGGTCTTTGGCTGTTGTTCGACGCCACCCCACGACAGTTCCGCCCCGTCCAGAGCCTGCTCTATGTCGTTGTCAACATCTGCCTTGCTGACCGACGCTGACTCACTCTCGGCTGACTCAACCGAGTCGGCCGATTCGCCCGGGGCTGTCGCCTGCTCAAGGTAATGTGCGACCAGTGCCGCTCCTGTCGAAGCTGCAAGCGTAACTAGACCAGTAGCGTAGACGCTAATCGTCCAGACGCTACCGTTGATACCCTCGTTGGTTGTCCATTCGTACGGGAAGACATCAACCAAAATTACGGTTGCAGCGAGACAGAATACTGCGCCAACGGCACTGACAAGTCGGGTCTTGAGACCCA
The DNA here is from genome assembly GCF_001280425.1 of Haloarcula rubripromontorii. Taxonomy (NCBI): domain Archaea; kingdom Methanobacteriati; phylum Methanobacteriota; class Halobacteria; order Halobacteriales; family Haloarculaceae; genus Haloarcula; species Haloarcula rubripromontorii. The sequence goes on from NZ_LIUF01000002.1 coordinate 731,381, forward strand.
CGGGGAGGAGCACGACGACGCTCAATAGCACGGAGGGAAGCCCGATGAACCCGACGACGAGTGCGACCTCCCGGATCTGCCAGTACAGCGTACTCCCGGATTCAAGCACGTTACTGTACAAAAAGAGGCAGAATCCGACAACGGCAAGCGTGACTCCAGCGAAAAAGAGGCCAAACCCGATATAGATGTCTCGCTCTTTCGCCGGTTCGCCGATATAATCGTGATAGGCCGACCTGAGCGTGTCGCGATAGCCCGACACAGGATCGGAAGATTCGGAGGACCTGTTCGATGTAGATGCAGGGCTCATTCAATTTGTCATTTCGTTCGGATGGGTGTTAAAGATGAGCTTACTCAATTCTCCCGACGATAATCCAAGATCATAATCCCACGATTCACGGCGTACATAGTGCCGACAAGCGTGGTTTCACCTCGTTCCTGTACCACCGCTGGCTGTTTACCACGGTCGATCTTGTCCCTGTACTGCTGGGAGACGTCCCAGATGGCGACGGTGCCGACGGTGACGGGAATCACCCATATCGCTGGCAGGAGAACGACCGAGACAGCCCTCACATTTGTCGAAACATGCTGGATGTGCTCGAAAAACCACGTTCGGGGTTGGAGGTCAGTGGCGCGAAACTGGCAGATATCGCTCACAGTGTGGTGAGTGTGATGCCACCGAAGGCGAGCATGATGTTCCGAACTGGTTCCCGTAGCTGCGGAACCACGTGCCCATGGCGACGAGGCCGACGCCAGATGCACCGAAGAGTCCGATGGCCACCCAGTCGACGGTGCCAGAAGTGCCTCCGTCGGCGGAGCAAATACAGTAGCCATTGAGACTCGATGCACACCCGAGTGCACGACTGCAGTGTGATCGGCGTGTAAATCGTTTCAATTGTTACTATAGATATGCCAGCCACCCACAGAGTGACTTTATCTGTCGCCTACAGCTACAGTCTGCCACTTGACGAACGATGAGTACCGACCAATCGCTCGAAATTCTTGTCGTGGCCATTCTCTACATGTGCATGTTTCTGATGGTCATCGGACCGGCTCTTGAGTCGGTTACCGGCCTGCAAGCGCTCTCAGTGGACGGTGTGAGAGGTATCGAACGCACATGGGAGTTAGTCTCAAATCCACAGGGCTGGGTACTCTGTCTTGGCTACGTCCCTGTCCATTACACGTACCTGTTCGTCCGCGCACGACTCGCTGGTGAATCGATTGCTGCCTACTGGGAGTAGTCCAACGCTCGTAGAACTGTATACAGGAGAATAAAACGGGACTCTGTGATGTCTTGCAGTGGAAAGAACTAGTCGTACCTACTCACAGTCGGCAGTGGTCATTTCACATCTGACCTCGAAGCGCGGGAGAGCCGGTAGACCGCGATGCCGCCAACACGATGTCGTGTCCATTGACCTCCTCCCGCGCCTGAAGACGCGGGAATCCCGCCACGGGATTTCAGGCCGAGTGCAACGACCCTGTGGTTTCAAGACGCATACGTTCCAAGCGTCTCCTGCTGGATTTCATCATCGGCTTGGCTGTCTTGTGGCGCGGTCAAACGCGCCCCATCCTCAGCCGAGTCATCGTCGTTCTTGTGTTCTCTGGAGCGACTCTCTCCGCTGAGGTAGCAGTCTGCGATATTTATCGCCCCGTTCACATCGGCTTGACGGGATTAAAGCGGGCGAACGTCAGTATCCATCCGGGGAGTGCCGAAAGCGGGAGGAACGCGCTTGACAGGAAAACAGCGGGAACTGCAACAAGTTAGCCCCGATGACCGTCGATTCCCGGTGACGATTGCTACTGCGTTTGAGAGCGCGATGAGCAGCGGTCCACACCCCTATCCGACTCAGAACTGATCAGTGTCATCGTCTGGAGCGATGACAGCGAGATTCAGGACACGAACAACGCCGTCGACGTTGCAACGCACTTGGAGGACCGAGAGAGTCACATGGCTGTCTACCGGCGGCGTACTTGTCTCAAATGCCGCTCACGTCACGCGGGGCTGTCCGAGTAATTGTCTCCGTGGAAAGACAGGGCGGGCAATTTCATGAGCGGTTGATAATTCAGTGCCGCTCTTGCTCCCACTCACGTACGTGTGGGTTCTCCGGAGTGAACCAGCCTGCAAGGCCGTCCGCATCGGTTCGTATGCCGACGGCCCGCCGTGACCAGTCGACTACGGCTTTCCCCGCTGAAAAAACGACCACAGGAGCGAAAACCGATAGATCCACTCCGGCTGCCCCACCCGCAGCGGCAGGAATGACGAGTCCACCGAAAACCAGATCGAGTATGAATCCGAATACCAACAGACCGATAATCGTCACCGGAACCACGACAATCGCCAGCATAATATAAAAGGCCACGACCCGCTGTGCCGCCTCAACTGTCATATATGCCGACCAGTCTTCGTATGTCCTCGGTGCGAAATACTCCCGTCGGAGTTCAGCGAGTTGCGACGTACAGACTATCAGGGACCCGAGTATGACAGTCGGTGACCGAAGAGCGGTCACCGGATTCGACAGGGTGTTAGTTAGATAGCCCCACAGTATGGCGAGAAACAGCACGACAGCTAGCGACCGTCCGACGACAGGGAGGTTCCGTCGGTACATCGGAGGGAGGCGTGACTCGACTGCCTCCGGAAGCACGCTTTTGAACCAGTTTATCGGTTCGGGCTCGCCGCTCCAGGTGTCCTCGTCGACCTCCTCGCGTCTCCCGTAGCCAACGATATAGAACTCGCGGTCTTTTAAGACGACTGGCTGTTTCGCGAACAATGCTGCCACGCTGTAGGCAGCCACCATCACGACGACTTCGATCCAGTAGAGGACCAGAAGTTCGGCTGCACGCCATCCCAGAACCACGACTCCTGCCACCGGAAGTGAATTCGAGACGAGAACAAGAGTCAGTGTGAGCCACTGCTGGTCAGCACGTCGCTGGAGGGCTGCTGAAGACATCCAGAAGGGGTGTCAGTACGGCCGAGATATCTGTGTTTCTATATTCCGAGACAGCGAAAGGAAGGTACTCACAGGCGATAGCTCCTCGTATCGGTGTCCCCCTCGGTTCGTGTCCCATTGTGGGGCCGCAGTGCCGACAGTGGCACTCGACTCTACCTGTCTCCGAGTTGGGTATCGCGTGCTGGCGCCGGAACTCTGAGCGGTCGATGACTTGCGACCTGCCCCCGGGATGAATTTCTGGCCGGAGATCGAACTCGTCGCAGTCGGGCTGCTCGTCGCCTGGCCCCAGAACGTCTGTCCGCGTTCCTCATCTTCAATAGCTACAATTGAGCGCCCCTCAAGTCCGTTTGGGGGGAGCTACTTGGGTATCGGGCTACCACACGAAAGAATACTACAGCCTTGGCTGGGTCTAGCAGATCCGAGCGGACAGAACTGAACTATTGTGACGGTCTCGTCCACCACCGAAGCAAGTAGACGATTGCGGATATCCAGAATGCCGCAAGGAAGACATACATCGCATCGCCTTGCGGGTATATTGACTGTGTGAACTCCAGTGAAACTGCATAGCCGATAGCAGCGACAAAGATGGGGACGCCGACGTGTGCGAGAACATATGACTGTTGGGTGGTATCCTGCAGCCAATCTCCCTGGCTATGAAGATACATCGCGACCACTGTTAGCGGGGTCAAAACCAGTATCAAGCCGATAAGTCCGAACGCAGCAAGAATCGACACGAGAGCAGTTGTTGAAGCGAAGAAAACGGCCCAGATGACGAGTGGTGACAAGACAACGTAGCCGAATATAATAAGCGGCCATCCTCCGGGGAGATCGATACGTGATTCAAACTGCTCGACGAGAGCTAACGAGAACGGATACCGCCATGCTGTCCCGAAGATAGCTTTTACCATCGCAATGAGTCCGACAGCGAATGTCCAGAGCGTGACACCGAACCAAAGGACAAAAAGTCCGGAGATAGCGACACCGGCGACCGTCGACACGGACGACGGAAGAACAGAAACCTCGGTAATGCCCTGCCCAGTAAGTTCGGTATAAGTGAGGAAAGAGCCGAGCGTGATGGCTGTTATCAGTAACACGGTGAGGTGCCAGTCAAGCGCATTACGGGCGTTTCGCTTCGTGAACTCGTCAGTGGCGAGGAGGTACAGGAGTCCAGCTCCGACGACCCCGGTTGGAATCGCGAAGAAATGGATGAGGATGCCACTGAGCGAGCGTTCATCGAGCAGTTTGGGTCCGGGCGTGGGTGGTGTGGAGGACATGGGTTGAGTGGCAGGCTTCGAAGTGTGTTACTGATCTCTGATTCGTTTTGCTTACGTGGACGGCAGCAGGTTCAGTGGGCCATATCTGTCACGAACCCACCGAACAGTCCGTTCGGTGACGAGCAACAGGATGCTCACGAATACCAAGTCAAAGGCGGTGCCCCAGAGAACGATGTCACTTTGGGTACCGCGTACGTCACCTCCAATGACTGTGAGGACGCCACCGAGTGCGAACAGGACGAGGCTCAACTGGAACCCAGCGAGCACAAGCGTGCGGATTCCGGCCGTGTCCGAGAGGGTAAGGAATCCGCGAGTGGAGAGCCGATCCAGCGGGGTGTTTGCGTTCAGCGCATGCTTGCCCTCGGGCGACACCGGCCAGTCCGATTCCGGATGGTTGATGTAGTACAGGCTGATCGAGTCAGGATACGTTTCAGTTGCGACAACGTCGATCTCCTGCAGTTCCTGGAGCCGGTTCCGAACCGTGGCCCGACTAACGTCAGGCTTGATGCGCGCATGCAGTTGACGGATCGAAAAGAACGGTCGATCGGACGCAAGCATCGTCTCGACGACGTGTTCCTGTGTGAGTGTGTTGTCGAGGTTCCGGTCAATCCGTTCATCGATCCAGGTTGGAATCGCGGACACGGTACCGTCGGATAGTTGACGGGGATAATTAAAACAGGACGAGGATTTCATCCCCTTGAACTGCAATTTGACGGCCGTGAAACGGAGATCGACCATCTTCAAAAGCTGAGAAACCACCGTACGGCGCCGAACTGGGATGCAGCCTCTGAAAAAACAAACCGACGGAGGTTCTGACCCGTGTACTCCCACCAGTGTGCGGGATCAAGAACAGTGATACCCTCAACGAGCGCGACTGCGTTGAGAACCCACCGTTCTCAACGACCCACAGCCGAGACAGTTCGTGTTGGTCTGTATCGCCGACGAAGCGACGGAGCTGTTCCCCCCTGTTGATGACACATCTTTCCGTTGAAAATAGAGTAATCGTAGACTTCGAGTATCGCTTCAGGAACCGGCCGTAGAGTTCGTCCTCGATTGCCCAGTGGTGGAGGTGCGCAAACACGGGAAACAGCGATTCCGCCTTTTCATCGGTGTGTACTCCACGCGGGGCGGGACTGAGCTATCTTGCTTGGTTTGCTCGTCGAGCGGCCAGTTCTAAGACGGGAGCGGACTCGCTTTTCCAGAGCAGAGCGTATTGACGGAAATACATCAGTACGCCAGTGAATTGGCAAAGCGCGGCATGTGGGCGCAACGGTCGCATATATCAGCCGCACTGTTTACTCACTACTCTCTGCCGTATCGAGGCTGCAAGAGGTAGCGACAGGGAGGGTGAATGTGACCAGCATCTTGACCATGCCGGACAGTATTTCCGTGTGTGGGGATATTACTCGATTTCTAACTGCCCACTTCCACCGCCGTCCTCAGCATCGCTCTCGTCCCATTCGAGTTCGAACTCGACACTCAGCTCAGTCATGTTACCGGCCGGCCCTTCACGTTCGGCCTTGACTTCGAAGGTCGGCCGAGCAGGGGGAGACAGTGTTACGGTCTCTGAGCCTGCTTTCAGGGTGATGTCAGTCCCGCCGTCGAGATTGTCCGCGACTGTCCGGAGGTACGATGCGATCTCTTCTCGACTCTGGTCACTTTCCGATTTGAACAGCACTTCTTCTGGCATACGGGAAGTAGTACACGGGCTGGCCCAATAAACCCGCCCTCCGGACGACTACATCATGAACAGGGTTCGGTCTATCCGTTCGAAAAAATCTCGCTCTATTCCCAGCGCGGGACAGGTATCGTCTCACTGGGTGTACTAACTCCGATGTTCAAACGACGACAAATGTCGATAATACGTTCAGACGGGCGATGACGACTGACTCTCTTCCCGGAGCGCAGTGATGCTGCTGTAGACGACAGCACCGCTGACCAGCAGCGCGGAACCGAGGATGAGAACCAGACTGACTGTATTCAAGGCGTCGATGCCGGAGACGTTGCCGATCTCACGGACTGCGACGGCGAGGGCCCCACCGAGCAACATGAGCCCGAAGTACACCTTGATCTCATCCTCGTCGACGATGCTCGTCGCAGCAGAACCTACGCGGGCTCCAAAGGCGCTTCCAGCCAGCAGCGGGAGCACGATACCGAGGTCGACACCGCCGTCCAGCGCGTACAGGAAGCTCCCGAGCCCGCCGGAGAAGACGATCTCGAAGAGGTCAGTCCCGACAGCGATGGGGACGGGAACTCCGATGAGATAGAACAGCGCGGGCATACGGATGAAGCCGCCGCCGACACCGAGGAATCCTGAAAGCAGTCCGGTGACGAACGCAACGCCAAGTATCATCCAGAGGGAGACGCTGACGCCGCCACGGAGCGATATCATCGGCGGGATGCGGTACGATTGAATCTTCTTTGCGATATCCGGGATGTCGTCGGCGTCGACGTCGCCCTCCGCGGCATCGTGGGCAATTCCATCACCGCTGTCGCCACCCCGAAGTGCCTCGTAGGTGACGAACGCGCCGATACCGCCCAGCAAGACGACGTACGTGACGCTGATGATACTGCCAGCCAGTCCGAGCGCCTCCAGATGGAGGACAATCTCTTTCCCGGCTTCGATGCCGGCGGTCGTCCCGGCGATCATCAACACCCCAAGTTTGTAATCGACCTGCCCCATATCTCGGTGCTTCAGTGTGGCAATGACCGATGTCCCGAAAACAAACGCGAGCCCGCTCCCGACGGCGACTCGGGTGGGATACCCCATCACTAGGAGCGCCGGGGTGACGAGGAACGACCCACCCATCCCGAAGAAGCCAAAGAGGACGCCGATGAGCAGGCCGAACCCGACAAACAACACCACCATCGCCAGGCTGAGTCCAAGTATCTCCATCGGTCACTCCCCTCGCAACCGTTCGACGACACGTTGTCCGAATACCTCTTCCACTGCGCCGTACCCGACGTAGAGGATGGCCGCCTCCAGGAGTACCGCGCCGATGAGCATCGCCGCGTCGATGCCGCCTGCGCCCATTGATGTGAAGGCCGCGAGGTCTACCATGGAAGTTCGCCTCCGATGTTGTGCTGTCGTGAATATATCATACTTTTCTACTCGACCCATTCTAAACGGAGGGTACTGATAACAGTTTTGGGAGTAGTGGACAATATTATCGACAAGTATCACACCGCTATCCCACGGAGATATCTGTATACGTTATGTGGATATCGGCCACGTCTGGAAAGGCTTCAAACGCCTATATTTTGCCCGTAATAAATTTTTGCGCGCTACTCTGTTCGTTGTCCGAAGTGCGGGTCAGTTCCCTAGACCGACTGGATGTCAGGTGAGATTACAGCTTTGGTTTCCAATACACTCTTCAGTTATATTGCACAATCAAAACAATATTAATGGCCGGTCGCGTACCGTCTGGTATGAGAGCCATCTATGCGACAGACCTCTCGGCGGCGAGCGAAGCGGCGATACAGAACGAGACGTGTCTCGAGTGTCTCAGCCGGATCGGTGTCGATACGATTCACCTCGTCACAGTCATCCCATCAAATGTTCACGCGGGGATGCCGGGAATGAATTTCAGCAAGCGACGCGAACAAGGACTCACGCGGTACCAGAACGTGATGGAAGCCGCCGGGTTCGAGATCGAGACGCACGTCGTGCGTGGGACCCCCCATCGCCGTATCAATGGTATCGCGGAGGCAGAGAAAGCCGACATGACAATAATCGGGTCGAGAGGGCAGAGTCCACTGGACAACCGCGTCATCGGCTCCACGGCCCGGAACCTCGCCCGGACCACGGTGGTGCCGCTGCTGGTCAATCGCATCGAACGCAGCACCGACGAGCCGGACGTGCTCAGGGAGCACCTGTTTCAGCGGGTACTCTACGCGACTGACTTCTCCGAGAACGCGGCGCGTGCCTTCGACGCGTTTCAGTATCTTCGTCACGCGACGCAGGAAGCGACGCTCGTCCACGTCGAATCACCGAAAGATACGCCAACCGAGGAGGAGCCGTCCGAACGCCTTGGCGCACTCGCGGACACGCTGTCACAGTGGGACATCGAAACGACTGTCGAGGTCCGCCGCGGTGACCCCGCCGAGGAGATTCTTGATGTCGAAGCGTCCGCGACGCCAACGACGATGCTCGTCGGCTCCCGCGGCCGGAGTCGGATGCGTCGGCTGTTGCTCGGCAGCGTTTCCGAAGATATCGTTGCCAAAGCGGACGGGAATGTCTTTCTTGTCCCGCCCCCGAGAACCGCCTGAAACCGGCGTTTAAAACGTACTCATTACGGTCATAGATCCGAAGCCGACGGCCAGTGCAAGCGTGAACGACCCGGCCCACGCACCCACAGTGACCAGAATCTTCCGTGGGTCAACCGCCTCGCTGCCGCCGACTGCGGCACCGCTTCCGATGATAGCGCTGACGATAATCTCGTTGAACGACACCGGCACACCGAGGAAGACGGCGAGCTGGGCAATGAGAAACGAGGGGACGAGCGCGGCGATAGAGCGCCGCGGCCCCAGCGAGGAGTAGTCCTGCGCGAGCGATTTTATCATCCGTGGCGCGCCGGTCCAGGACCCGACCAGAATTCCGAGGCCACCCCCCAGCAGAACGACCGCCGGCGAGAGTACACCGACATCGTCCAGCAGCGGGAGCAACGGACCGACCGCCAGGCCGACTTGGCTCCCACCGGCTGAGAAGGCGACCAGTGACCCGAGCGCCAGCAGGACGCGCCTGAGTCCGACCGCCTCGTCGTGGCGTATGTCTCGGTAGACCGTGGTCCACACCACGGCTGCAACAGTGCCGGAGAGAACGACTGTCGCCACGCCGCCATCAATGCCGAGCAATCGCTGGCCGAGGCTCGTCAGCGAGCCGGGACCGCCGCCGGGCCCGAGAAACGCGAACTCGACGTTGGCCAGTACGACGCCGACCAGCGCCGCGAGCGTCGGAATCGTGGCCGCCTCCGGGACATCAGACCGCGGCAACACACTCGCGATGGCGTAGGCGAACCCGCCGCCGACAACCGGTGTCAGGACCCAGACGGCACCGATCTGCTGGTACTTCCCCCAGACGGGGGTGCCACCGAGGGCCATCCCGACACCGATGATTGCGCCGGTCACAGTAAACGCAGTGGCAATGGGGTAGCCGGTGTAGATGCCGACGGCCATGAGTCCAGCGCCGGCCAGCAGCGCAACGATGACCCCCGTAGCGGGGAGAGTGACGCCGCCGACGAGGCCGCGTCCGACCGCTTCAGAGACGTTCGACCCTTGTGTTACCGCCCCTGCCAGCCCGAAGATGCCGACAACAAACGCCGCCCGCATCGTCGAGATGGCGTTGGCACCGACAGCGGGCGCGAAGGGTGTTGCGCCGCTAGAACCGGCCCCGATGACCCACGACATGAACAGGCTCGCGAGACCGGCAATCAAGAAGAGCGCGAGAAGCTGGAGTTCCATTGTCAAACCCGTAGGTGAGATTCAGTCCGCTCCCGTGGGAGACGGGTCGACGTCATCGGTCGCACGGCTTCGCCACCAGCCCTGCAGGTACGCACCGATAAACATCCCCGCGAGCGCCCACAGGATGGTCACGTTGCCGATACCGAGGCTGGCGTATGCGGCACCCGGACAGATCCCGGAGAGCCCCCAGCCGACGCCGAATATCGCACCACCGACTAGCACGTTCCGATCGAAAGACTTCAACCGACGTTCGAACGGGTCGCCGGTCAGCGGCGCCCGGTCCAGCACGCGCGGCATGACGAAGAACACGATTCCCGTCACGGCCGCGCCGCCGAACATCACGAACAGCAGGCCGAAGTCCTCGAACTGGAGGAAGTTCAGCACAACCTCGGGGCGGGCCATGTGGCTGTAGCCGAGGCCGAAGCCGAAGATGAGCCCGCCGACCAGCACGAGTGGCATGAACAGCGGATGTCGGTCCGTCGCTGTCGCCACTACGGCGTCACCCCCAGTGCAGCAACGACCTGTGCAGTCAGTATCGCGACCAGCAGGAAGGCGAGCACACCCGCCAGGGACGTTTTCGAGGCCGACCCCACACCACAGACGCCGTGGCCCGAGGTGCAGCCTTTCCCGACGCGGGTCCCGACACCGACGAAGATGCCACCGAGCAACAGCCGCCACCAGGCGACATCCGTCGTCCACGCGCCGCCCTGATAGGCGACTGCGTACACGGCCGCGCCGAGGATGATGCCGAGAGTGAACACGAGCCGCCAGTCACGAGAGGCGACGTACTGCTGGAAGCGTGACTGACCGGATACGTACGACAACGTCGATTCGAGGAACGTGCTCGCGCCGGCACTGATGCCGGTGCCCACGTAAATAACCGCCGCGCCGAGACCGACGAAGAGGCCGCCGACAGCGTACCGGCTGATACCGTTGGGGAACAGCTCGGCGGCCAGTTGCAGCGGGACAGGGTCAGCTACCATCGACGGTTAGTCACCCGCGAGCGATTCCTGGCTCGCCGCGCAGTTGTTCGGCCCCAGTTCCAGCGTGAACGCCTCCTCGTCGTCGACGGCGTTCTGCCCGAGGTTCGTCGCGATGATGTCCTCGTAGTTCGCCGGTCGCGGCGGCATATCGGCCAGAATCGTCTCGACGAAGTCGTCCTCGTCCATACTCAGTGCGTCCATCTCTTCGACGAGCTGGCCGATGGGTGCGGTGTAGGAGCCGTCGGAGGCCGGCTCGGCCGCGTCGCTGAAGTGCGCGCCGCCGATGAGCGTATCATCGGGCAGTGTCAGCACGCGCTCCTGCAGTGACTCGTAGAGCATCCGGGCCGCATCGGGCGCACCCTCGTCGCCCTCTTCGAGGTCCGGCCGGGCGACACTCTCGATGAAGAGCCCGTCACCGGTGGCGAGCAGGCTGTCGTCGATAAGATACGAGGTCATGCCTGTAGTGTGGCCAGGGGTCGCGACGGTCTCGATCGTGACGTCGCCGACCTCGAAGGTGTCGCCGTCCTCGGCAGTCGTCAGGTCGTCGGCGTAGGTGACCCCGCGGTCCACGGCGGCTGCGGGGATGACGCCCTCGACACCCGCCGCATCGAGGTCCCGGACCCCCGAAATGTGGTCTGCATGGATGTGCGTGTCGAGCGCGTAATTCAGGTCGACATCCAGCTCGTCAGCATCGTCGAGATAGCGGTCGGTGAACGCACGTAGCGGGTCGATGATGGCGGCTTCGCCCTCGTCGTAGACGAGATACCCGAGACAGCCAGAGGACGGGCGCTGGTACTGCAACAGTGTGCCGGCCCCGTCGTAGCCGGTGACTTCGACGGTTTCGTAGATGCGCGCCCAGCCGTTCATACCGTCTTCGAGGTGGTGCACGTCGTAGCCGCGTTCCGCAAGCGTGCCCGCGACGTACTCGCTAGCACCGCCTTTTGCACAGAGAACCGTGACCTCGCGGTCGTCCGGAACGTCCGCGATGATGTCCGCATCCAGCTCGTCTTCCAGGAAGTGGAAGTACGGGACGTTGATGGATTCGACGTTCTCCCCGTCGATGTGCCACTCCTCGTAGTCCCCAGACATACGCGCGTCGAGTATCGTGACCGACCCTCCGTCGTCGATGCGCGATTTCAGCGTTTCAGGCGTGACCGATTCGACGTCTGCGTCCGGCGTCGGGAAGTCTTCAGCGTTCATGTAGTACACTCACTGCTACAGGGTTGAGGCATAAAAGGGTTTGTATAGGAATTCCTAATACGCACAATACTAGGGTAGCAACTATTCGGAGAAATGTATGAGATAGTGGTCACAGACGCTCTGTATAGCTTATGGCGACGTTCAGTTAAGATTAGTCATGCTAGAATTGTGCAATAATCGAAAGTGCTTTAACTGTCGGACTGATATTGTGCAATAGCTCCAATACAGTAGATGGAGTCCTTCCAACAATGAGTGAAGCATTCGACATCGCGGAGACGCTCGACGTGAAAGGTGCATCGTGCCCAATGCCGGTCGTCAAGACGAAACAGGCGATAGACGACCTCACAGAGGGGTCAGTACTGGAGGTCATCGCGACCGACAGCGGCAGTATGAGTGACATCAAAGGATGGGCCGAGGGAACGAACGGCGTGGCACTGCTCGAACAGGTTGATGAGGGCGACGTGTACAAACACTACGTCGAGAAGACGGCCTAAGATGAGCACGGACACACCATTGGCCGGCGACGGCGATTCGATGACCGAGGCGGAGCTGCAAGCTCGCATCGAAGAGCTCGAAGAGACTGTCGCCGACCTGGAAGCTGACGACGACCAAAAGAAGATGACCATCGTGGCGACGCAAGGCTCGTTCGATATGGCGTATCCGCCGCTCATTCTCGCCAGCACCGCGGCCGCGTTCGGCTGGGATGTAGTCGTGTTCCACACGTTCTGGGGACTGGATATCCTCCACGAGGAGAAGTCCGGGAACCTCCAGCTATCGGCCGTCGGTAACCCGAACATGCCGATGCCGAACGCGCTCGCGGCGCTGCCTGGCATGGACCGCATGGCGACGCGGATGATGGAAAAGCGCATCGACGACAACGGGACGGCAACGATCGACGAACTCATCGAGCTGTCGCTAGATCAGGGCGTCGAACTGCAGGCCTGTCAGATGACCATCGAGCTGATGGACTACGACGAGGACGACTTCCACGACGATGTCACTGTCGGCGTCGGCGCGGCTACCGCGCTCCAGCACATGGCCGAGTCCGACATCCAACTGCTCGTTTGAGCGAGGACAGCCACCGAGCGGCTTTGCACGGACCCCCCAAACATGAACCAGAGAATCGCAATCGTCGATGCGTCAGTCGGTGAGACGCCCGCCGAACGAAACCTGACCCGGTCGCTCGACGCCGAAACGACAGTGTACAAAGTCAGCGACAGCCAACTCCCACCGGTGCCGGCGGGCGTCGACCCGCGATACGACGGCGTGGTCATCAGCGGGTCACAGACGTCGGTGTACGACGACCGCGGCTGGATTCACGACCTCACGTCGTGGGTCCGGGCTGTCCACCAAGCAGACGTACCGACACTGGGGATTTGCTGGGGCCACCAGTTCCTCGCACAGTCTCTTGGCGGACGCGTGGTCGACATGGGCGAACACGAACTCGGATACCGAACAGTCCACCGGCGAGGCGAGGACACGCTGTTTGCCGACATGTCGTCGTCGTTCACCGCGTTCCAGACACACTCCGACCGCGTCGCCGAACTGCCCGCGGGCGCGGTGGAACTGGCGCGAAACGAGTACGGCATACAGGCGTTTCGACTCGGTACACGCTACGGCGTCCAGTTCCACCCAGAGTACGACCGCGAGACAGCCGAGTGGGTCATCGGCAACAAAGACCTCACCGACGAACGGCGGGAGGCAGTAACGGCGACGATGACCGGCGAGTCGGTCACGGCCGCCCAAGAGGCGACGACGGTGTTCGATAACTTCCTCGAACTGGTCGCCACCCACCAGCAGCGACCGGGTCGGTTCGAATAATTCGGTATTGACCACATACACCGACGCCCGAACCGCTGATAGCTTGGGCAACGAGCGGACTTGGCTGCCCTCATCGGCCGGCAGTGCGACAGTCTCCACTGGACACTCGATATCCTCTCGTGGCTGGGTGTCCATACTACTACACAATTTACGATACGCTGGTGTGGGACCGCCAGAGCGTAATTGTGCACGGGTGAATCGATTTCCCATAGTATTGGAATCACCATACACTATTAAATGCATAGCTTGCCTACGTACAGACGAGAAGGTATGACCACCAGTCAAAATCACACTGAGGCAGACACGACCGTCGACGCTCGGGGCGCGACCTGTCCAGGTCCGCTGATGGACCTCATCTCTGAGATTCGGGCCGTTGACACCGGCACTGTCATCGCTCTGTTGAGCGATGCCGAGAAGTCGCCGACGGAGGTTCAGGAGTGGGCCGACGAGTCCGGCAACGAAGTCCTCGACATTGCCGATAAAGGCGACCACTACAGGATTCACGTGACGAAACGATGACCGAACACATCGCAATCGTCGGTGGTGGTACCGGTGGTACCGTACTGGCGAACACTCTCGCGGAGAAACTCGACGCGGAGCTAGCCGCCGGGGAGGTCGAGATCACGCTGTTCAACGACGATGAAGACCACGTCTACAAGCCGGTGTGGCTCTACGTCGCTTTCGGACAGCGCGAACCCGCGGACGGCCGTCGGCCCCTTCGAGAGGTCGTCGACGACCGCGTCACCATACGGCAGGATTACGTCGTCGATGTCGACTACGAGCGAAAGAAACTCGAACTCGTCGACGCCATCGACCCCGCGCCGTACGACAAACTCGTCGTCGCGACGGGGGCACAGCTCGAACCGGAGCGGGTTCCGGGCCTCGCTGAAGCCGGGCACCACTTCTACAGCGAGGAGGGTGCGCAAGCTCTCCGTGACGGACTCCTTGGGATGGACGGCGGCCACATCGTCCTGAGTGTCGTCGGGACACCACACATGTGTCCGGCCGCGCCGCTCGAGTTCACGTTCATGATCGACGACTGGCTCCGAGAACGCGGCCGTCGAGAGGCGTTCGACATCACATACACCTACCCCATCATGCGGGTCCACGGGAACGAACACATTGCGGAATGGGCCGACCCGCGCCTCCGGGAGCGCGACATCGGCATCGAGACGATGTTCAACGCCGAGGCGGTCGACCCCGAGGCACAGACGATCACGTCGATGGAGGGGACAGAGTTGGACTATGACCTCCTCGTCGCCATCCCGCCACACACCGGTAGCGATTTCATTGAGTCGGCTGGACTCGGCGACGGAGGGTGGGTGGATGTCGACAAGCACACGCTTGAGGCGGTCGGCTTCGACGACGTCTACGCCATCGGCGACGCTGCCAAGACCGGGGTTCCAAAGGCCGGGAGTGCGGCGCACTATCAGGCCAACGTCGTCGCTCAGCGGCTTGCAAGCGAGCTCCGAGGCCAGCCAGCGACGGCCGTCTACGGCGGTAAGACAATCTGCTTCATCGAGACCGGGATGGACAACGCCACGTTCGTTGAGTTCGATTACGAACGCCCGCCGGAACCGAGTGAGCCGACCCGGGCCATGCATTGGTCGAAGCTTGCCTACAACGAGTCTTACTGGCTTACAGCGCGGGGGCTGCTCTGAGGTGACCACTAATGAGTGACCAACAACCATCAGCCGACGAACTGACAGCGGAACTGACCGCCGCCATCGAGGAGAACCCTGAGGCATTCGCCACGTTCGTCCGCAACCTCGATACGATCAACGAACTGGTCGAAGTAGCCGAACTCGGGACTGCTGCGATGGACGACGAGATGATCACATCTCTCGCCGGGACCGGGGCCTCGCTCGGCGAACTCGCGGATACGGCCGCCAGCGACGACACCCGGGGAGCGCTACAGACTGTGCTCGGTGCGCTCGGCGAGGCCAACTCCAGTGGGCCAGCCGACCTGCATGACGTCTGGGATGGGATTCGAAGCGGCGAGTTTCTCGCCGGCATCCGATACTTGCTCGCTGTCGTCCGGTCTCTCGGCCGCGCCGTTCAAAACCAGTGAAAGCCGGCTTTTTTCCTCACGCGTGCGATCAAGAGGAGACATCTATGTTCCGAAGAATCAGCCCCTGGCTGCTGTGAAACCGGTAGGTCCCGACTGTTCACCGGGTGTCGACAGAACAGGTGTCGATACCCAAGAGTCCGTACAGCCCGCAGAATCCGGTGACCCCGGTGACGAGCAGCAACACCGAGGCAAACCCGAGCACAGGCGCGAGTATCGCCGGCAGCGGAACGGCGCTGGCGAGGATCCCGAGCGATAGCAACCCCGCGAGGGCACCGATGAGAATTCTGGCAGTCTTGTCTGTCGAACCGACGTTTCGCTCCATACAACATAGTTAGTCGTCCGAAGATAATAGCGTTTCGATTGTACAATATAAACAATAGCAGCTCTGGAAGCACGGGTCACCACCAGCGTTCAGCAGCTATACTGTCTACCCCCTCGTTCCGGTTCGCAGTCTTTTGCTGGCGATCGCAGCGTGGATATATCAGCCCACGCGATGTGGTCCCACCGCGGTATCGAACGGGGATGACACAGCCGAAGAATCAGGCGTAGCTCTCGACGAGCGACCGGAGCTGTGGCTCCTGTTGCATCCCAACCATGCGCTCGACCGGCTCCCCGTCGGTGAACAGCATCAGCGTCGGCACGCTACGGACGCCGTACTTGGCTGCTAACTGCTGGTTCGCGTCGATATCGACCTTCGCCACGGTCGCAACAGTGTCAGCGGCGATACGTTCGACGACGGGTTCGAGCTGCTTGCACGGCCCACACCAGTCGGCGTAGAAGTCTACGAGGACGACCCCATCGCCGACAGTGTCCTGTAGTTCCCGAGCTCCGTGGACGTGGACGGGTTCGGCCGGCGACTCGTTGTTCCGGTTCTCAGCGGCGGTCCCTCGCTCTCCGTTTCGAAGTTCTTCGAGCTTCTTCTGTCGAATTTCTGTTAGCTCGTCGGTCATCACCGTTTAGTATGCACTCGGTGCGTTTATTTGTTTTGCAGCTTTTGCACAATACTATCTGTTACACCTGGAAGTTCACGTCTCGAATTCGGGCCAATGTGCCAGCTTACTACAGCACGCTCTCAGTGAGGAGGCATATCCTCAGGGACTGGACTTGAATTTCACCGCAGCACCTCACAATTCGTGGCTAACTAACACGATTCTATGCGACTCGACGAAGGCGTCGCAGGTCTGTGTGCGCGTTCGGGTGTTCCAGACTGAAGAGTAAACGCCGGTCGGCGCGTGACACGTCGGAGCGGTCTGTGATCCCGTCCGATGTTCAGACCGGGAACGGCGGTGCCGCGGGGTTCAGCGCGCCGTCAGCGACCATCGAGTAGATTGGGAATCCGTAGGCGATGACAACGAGCACGACAGCGATGACGAACCAGAGCCTGACGTTGTCGAGCACCCGCGGACTGTCGGACGGTCCGGAGATAGGTTCGGGGAGGTGGCTGTCGACGCGCAGCCGACCGCGACCCCGCTCAGCCAGCCAAGTTCCGGCCATCACAAGCACGAACATGACCGCCCCGAGCGTCAGCAGCGACCCACCGATAGCAATCTGTAGACGCATCTCTAGCATCGACCCCAGCACCGGCATAAAGTCGAACTGCTGGTACTGGGGTTCTGCGGTCCGCCGGGGGACACCGGCGAGTCCTGCGCGGTGCATCGCATTCGACATCAGCCCCATCCCGATGAACCAGACGTAGGGCTGTACCTGCGCGATGCCGTAGAACTGGAGCCGTTTCCCGGTGATCTGCGGGTAGAGCCAGTAGCTTATCGCCATCATGGTCAGGGCGCTGGCCGTCCCGACGGTGAGGTGGAAGTGGCCGGGAACCCACAGTGTGTTGTGGATGAGGGAGTTGATGTTCATTCCGGCGTTGATGATGCCGGAAAAGCCGCCGGCGGCGAACATGATGCCGGCGAGTGCACAGCCGGCAAAGGCCGGGTTCCCCCACGGAAGCGCCTTCAGCCAGCCCAGATAGCCGGTCCCGCCACGCTGGCGAGCGCCGTACTCCATGCTCGCGACGACGGTGAACGCGGTGAGGAAGCTCGGCAGCAACAGGAACATCGTGTTGGTCATGGCGATGAACTTGAACCCCTCTGGCACGCCGGGGTCAGCGTACTGATGGTGGAAGCCGACCGGCGTCGAGAGGATGAGAAAGAGGATGAACACGACTCGTGCGAGCGGGTCACTGAACAGCCGCCCGCCGGAGAGCTTCGGGAGGACGGTGTACCACGCGAAGTACGCCGGCATCAGCCAGAAGTAGACGACAGGGTGGCCGAAAAACCAGAACAGTGTCCGCGTCAACAGCGGGTCCACGCTCTCGATGAGGCCGAGCGAGAGCGGGAGGAGGAAGAACACCACTTCGACGGCGACGCCGAGAGTGGCAATGTACCACATCAGCATCGTCGTCAGTATCATGAACATCTGGAGCGGAATACGCTCCCCGGGGTTGTCCTGCCGCCAGTGGTAGTAGGCACGTATCCAGTCGGCTCCAGCGAGCCACGTCCCAACGAGCCAGGCCGCCAACCCGGCATAAAACAGCGGGTGAGCTTGTAGCGGCGCGTAGAACGTGTACAACACGTCCGCGGAAAACGGGATCTGGCCGACCAGTCCCCCGAAGATGGCCGTTGCCGTCATCACTGCTCCGGAGAGCATGAGCAGGAACCACACCAGGGAAAACCGCGGCGAGGGCAGCTCTCTGCCGAGGCTCCGGCTCGTGCCCCATGTGAAGATGCCTGTCAGGAAGAAGATAGTGAAAAACAGCGCGAGCAAGACGCCGTGGCCTGTCAGCACGGAGTAATAATCGGCCGAGCTGATCACGCCCCGAAAGACGTTCGTTCGGTGGAGCGCCTGAACGATACCCAAGAGCGCACCGATAGTCAGTGCGGTAAACGAAACCCCCATCGAGAGGCGAGTGATTCGCGCAGCGCTGGGGAACTTGTCGACAAAGGCGAGGCGGTCCGACAGTTGTGCCGTGTCGCTCTCGTAGGCCTGTGGCTGTTCTGATTTGTGTGGGTGTGCCATCTCAGTTCACCTCGGTCTGATTAAATTGCGCGGCCGGAACGACGTGCAACGACCCTGCCATCGTGTGATGGCCGCTTCCGCAGTACTCGTTACAGACGAGTCCGTACTCGTCTGGTTCATCGAACTCGACAGTCACCGTCGCTACCTGTCCGGGCACGGCCATCGTGTTGATGTTCGTGCCGACGACCTCGAAGCCGTGGACTACATCCGTGCTTGTCACGTGGAACGTGACGGTGCTGTTTGCCGGGACTCGGACCGGGTCGCTCGTCCCGGGGACGAACAGGAACTGCTTCGCTTCGATATACACGTCGTAGTGGCCCGGTTCGCTGCCGTTGTACACACCCGGCTCTCGGAAGTTCTCGCTGGCCGTCGCGTCTGTTGGGTCGACCTGGCCACCGGTGTCATCAACCATCCCGTAGCCGGCGCCGACAGCGCCGTAGGTCACAGTGCCGATGAACAGGACAATCATCGCGAGCGCGGCCACCAGCCACAGCCGTTCGAACCTGTGGACGTGCATGTTATCCCACCACCGATGGCCCGTTACCGAGGAATTCGATGAAGTACATGAACAGCCACAGCAGCGAAATGACCACGAAGTACAGCACGAGTAGCAGTCCGGTCCCGACGGGGTCGAACGCGTCGTGGTCGACCGACTCTGTCTCGCGTTCTGGGACTTCGGACTCGAACATCTGACCAGTGTGTGGACTGGCGACTCGCTCGTTGGTTGGCGAAGCGGGAGAAAACGACGGCTCCGGTCTATCTCGCCAGCTCAGTAGATATATCGCGCCGATAGTGAGCCCTGTAAGCCCCAGTGCCACTACCGTGACGAAGAGCCCGGACTCGCTACCCCCGCTTGTGGTGCCAGCACCCGCCTCTTGTGCGCTTGCAGCGCCGACAGACGCGAGTGCGGCCGCTGACGATGCCCCTCGGAAGACCACTCTACGGATGCGTCGACAGCTATGCAATCGGTCGCAGCCGGATTGCGGCCTCGCGGTCCCTGATCGGTTTGCTGTAGTACCCATACTGTTTCGTCTTCTTCGACCCGATGGAATTGTAACCTCCCTTGTCACAGGACAAGTCCGCAACACCTGACGGCTGCCCTCGGCGCTGGGCTATCGTCGGAGCGACGGTGCTGATGAACTGAGCGCGGCGACCCACTCGCTCGGCGGGTTAGCCTAGCGGCTGGTAGATGGGAACCGATGGATGTGGAACCGTCAGACCGAAAATCAGCAGTCCATGCGACAGCGGTAGATACCCCAAAACGAGAAACACTGCCCCGAGCGCACGATGTAGGTGTGACTGAAATCGTGGTGAAATCGAGTTGAACGCGACACCGTACCCAAACACCGCAGGGACGGTTCCGAGTCCAAGCACGGACAGTGCAAGCGCACCATATGCTGGTGACCCAGTAGTGAAGGCGTACAGAAACGCCGGATAGAGGAGTGGGCACGGGAGAATACCGTGAACCGCACCTAGGGCGATGATACGCGGACCGCCGACCCACTGGTCGACGTGCTGGTGCAATCGCGTGCTGAAGCGCCACAGCAGTGATCCGGCCCCGAAACTCGCACTAGCACCCGTCGCCGTCCCTGTCCGGAGGTACAGCCCCCCGGTCACCATGATGAACCCCCCAAGAGCGATTCCGGCGACCGCCCGAAAACTATCTGCCAGCGCAACGACTGCTGCCGTGTCATAGACGACGGTCCCGAGCAGCCCCATGAGTGCGCCGAGAAACGCGTAGCTCACCGTTCGTCCGAAATTGAACAGGAGGTGCTGGCGGACCTCTGCTCAGGCGACTGAGCCGTCGTCTCCTAACCGGTCGGCGTACAGGGTAACGAGCGGTCCGCACATCCCCAGACAGTGCGCACCGCCGAGGAGTCCAATCAAGGCGAAGACGACGAGGCCGATGTCTCCACTTACCGCCACTGTACCGTGACCACCGGACATCATCGTAGTCGGCTCACCGCACGCTCAAGAGCGGTGAGATCACCCGCGCCGAACATGACCCGAACAGCGACGACGATAAGGACCGTACTTATGACTGCCAGGAACGCAACTGGTTCGAGGACGACCACGAACGCGGCCACGAACGGAATTGCGAGCAGCCCGATGAGTGGCAACCGGGAAACAGGCATCGAAGACATACCAGGCAGTCACGGCTTCCGTGAGTTAGTCTTCCGCTTGGCCTGTGACAACTCGGAGCAGCAACAGAGGTATCGGTGTATCCCCGCTATGGCCGGCCAGTTGCCACGGGAACAGCAACGAGGTTCCCCCACTCAGTCCACGCCCCGTCGTAGTTCCTGACCGAGGAATAACCGAGTAGTTCAGATAACACGAACCACGTCAACGACGACCGCTCGCCGATCCGGCAGTAGACGATTACGTCGCGGTCGCTGTCGATATCATACTCGCGGTAGACCCGACGGAGTGCTTCGAGAGACTTGAATCGACCGTCAGAGCGGAGGTTCTTGGACCAGACGATGTTCGCTGCGCCGGGAATATGCCCACCTCGCTGTGCGGATTCCGTCATCCCCGGCGGTGCGAGGATAGTCCCGTCGTACTCTTCGGGAAGCCGGACATCGACGAGCGCGGTCGGCTTGGACAGTGCTCGTTGAACGTCGTGACGATACGCTCTCACGCGCTCGCACGGGCCGCGCGGCCGATACGACCGAGAGGTGTACGACGGAACGCTATCGCTCGTCGGTCGCCCTGACTCTATCCAGTGTCTCCGGCCCCCGTCGAGGAGAGACACGTCCTCGTGGCCGTAGTACTGAAGCATCCAGTAGAGATGCGCCGCAAACCAGTTCGAGCTGTCCCCGTAGAGAACAAGCGTCGACTGCTCCGTGATGCCGCGTGTGCCAAGGCGGTCTGAGAGCGCCGCTTTCGATGGGATGTCGCGTCGTGTCTCGTGCTGGAGGTGTTGTCGCCAATCGATAGAAACCGCCCCGGGGATGTGCGCTTCAGCATAGAAATCGGTGCTCAGATCAACTTCGACGAGTCGCAGGTCCGGCGAATCAGATGCGACGGTATCGAGTCGACGTTCAAGCCACTCAGGCGTGACCAGCGCGTCCTTGACCCGTTGTGGCTGATTCGGTTGGCCACTCATTGTAGATCCCAGTTCGGTCGGTCGTAGTGCTGTCGTGTCTACTGCTACTTAACATAAACACATAGTTCTACCTTTGACGACTGACAACCGCGCGAAGATTGCAGTGGCCGGTGGACGGTTTCAGACTGGAACCGACAGACACCGCTACCAGGCTGCGGCGAACGTTAGCAGATCGATACCAATGATGAAGAGTATTATCAACAGCGCTATCGCAATAACAACTTTGACGAACCACGGAAGGGAGTCATCAGCGGCAGTGTTGCTCATATGATTGCGTTGTGACCCTGAACGCCTGTATTTTACCTTGTCCTGCGACAAGCGCGTAGAGGGACGGTGACAGTTCAGCATAGACGCCGTCTGGGTACCACCCTGCAAACGAACAGCCAGAACCGAAATTGACTGTACTGTCCACACGCAAAGCAGAATAGATGCGGGAGTTTGTCTTCGAGATCCGGTACGACGACGGCGTCGACGAGCTAATGGATCTGTTCATTGAGACACCAGAAGCCCGTTCGACGACGTTTCTCTGTTCGATGGGGAACGCGCAACTCTGGCGGCTGGATCGAATAACGGGTCCTACTTCTGTCGTGGAAGACGCGACAGCGCTGTTGACGGGCTCGACGTACAATCAATTGAGCATCAGCGCCCGCCCCTGCGGCGGCCGCCACTACAGTGACGTGCTCGAAAACGGCTCCCAGCGCAGTCTCGTCTACAGCTACTTCGAGGATCTCGTCCACTGCGACTCGGTGCCAACAATCACGAACCGGTATATTAACGGCGCACTCCTCTTCGAGATCACCCGGCAAGAGAACACCGAGCGCTGGCGCATCCTCATGGAGGATGACAAGAAAGTCGGCATGCTGTACGATACACTGGGTGGCGTCCTTCAGGACGGGCTCTCTTTTCACTTCGACCACGTGAGCGACGCGGCTGGCCCGTTGCTCACCCTGTTTGATTCAGTTTCCGTTCGGCCGGAACAGAGCCGGGTGCTCGAACTAGCTGCGGAAAAGGGATACTACGAGACGCCACGCGAGACGACCCTCGACGATATCGCAACGGAACTCGGCTGGCCGCGCTCGACGGTCTCGTACAGGCTGCGCCAAGCCGAGGCGGCACTCGTCGAAGCGTACATCACGACGATATGACGGCGTGAGTGATACGCCGGTGCCGCTCCTATGCCGATCCGTATATCGAGAGGTATCTTACCGATATTTATCTTCGCCGGACAGTTCGGTGCGTGGCATGGTCTCGGAGATCACGTACTCGAAGCGGCGCGCCTGTTCGACTATCAGCGCGTTGCCGATGTTATCAACGATCAGGTCTGAGACGAAGTGCTCGTCCTGTGTCGGGACCCGAGCCGCTTCCGAGACAGCGAAACTAGAAGCAGTTTCTCTGTGGGCTTGTTTCCGACGGACTGTGATCACTCTCGGTCTGTCGGGTCGTCTACGCTAGCCACCATTTGATACTTCGTCCGCTTGAATCCGTGCTTCTCGTAGAACGCGTTGGCTCGGTCGTTGTCGACGTGCGGATCGAGACTGAACTCCTCGCACCCGGCGTCGTGTGCCCAGTCCCTGAGGCGGTCGATCAGGTCATCTGCCAGTCCAGTGCCGCGATACGATTCGCCGACGTAGATATCACAGATTACCAGTCGGTCGGGGCGGTCAAAGACGCTCGGTGTCTCGTCGACTTCGGCTGCGACATATCCGGCAAACTCACCGTCGACATCGGCGAGGGGAGTCCCATCAGTGGATCCATCGACGGCGATCCACGTTCGATAGTCCGCCGAGTCGATGCGGTCGACGCGGAACGGAAGCTCCTCCGCGACGAGGTCGACATCGTCAGCGAGTGCGAATGCATCGACGGTCGCTTCGAGTTCGCGGTAGTACGGGAGCCAGAGCGCCTCAATAAAGCGACGGACTGCAGCCTCTTCTGCCGGGAGTTCCACAATGTCCATACCTGTCTGGATCAGCCTTTGGCACTTGTTTCTGGTACTTCTGGACTCGACTATGGCTCTGAGAGCAAGAAGCTGCTAGCTCCCGGTCAAACAGCGGACCCAGTGGGGTGGAGGTGTAACGCAACTCCGCCTGCAGATGGTGGGACCACGATTCACCTTCTCACGTTACTCAGTCCGTGACCGGGACAACAATGGCTCCACGACGGTAGATATTTGCCACTGGGACAAGAGGTTGCTAAGAACATCAGCAATCCAACTGAGGGCAGGTAATGTCGAGCCACTACATCACGTCAGCGGACCATCTTCCCGAGGACGCACAGACCGAAACCACACTGCAGATCACGGATGCGCAGACGAAGCGAATTTTCGAAGCGCGCGTTCGGATTGCCAGGGACCCTGCTGAACTCACTGACCCGGAACCCCTAACAATCGTCGCCGGACCGCACGAGAGTGTCAGTGAGACCAGATACGTTGAATTACTTGACGAGACTGACGAGACCGGTATCGATCACGAGCTAGTCGCTCATCTGGCAGCTGAACAGGAGACGGCGTCGAATATCCTCAATACCCGCTCTGACGATCTGAAAGTACTCTTGCAGTATCTCGTCGAGACCGGCGAGTACGAGTCGACGTCCGATGCGCTTCGGGAAATCGCGTTCGACCACCTCGCCACGGAACGACCGGCACTGCTTGACGCTTACGCAGAGGTCCGTCGCGAATTTGATGACGACCCGCTCAGGCGCGTCCTGGAAAAACAGGAGTGACAGATGCCCGTTAATTCCCTCCGTGAGTACCTCGATTTGCTCGACACGACCGGCTGGCTCCGTCCGTTCGACCAGCCAGTGTCGTGGGATCTTGAAGCGAGTGCAGCCACGATGCTTGCCAATATCCGTGACGGACCGATTCCTGTCTTCGAGTCTATCACAGGGATAGAGACGGAGTCGAAACTGGTTGGGGACCCGTACCGCGGCCCTCAGGCTCGCCCCTGGAATCACTTCGCACAAGCACTGGATCTCCCAGACGGTCTTTCGGGCCGTACGTACTACGACCGAGTGATTGATCGCCTCAACGCACCGACAGCGCCTCGAACTGTCGCGAGCCACGAGGCCCCCTGCAAGGAAACAGTGCGGACGGGAAACGAGGTTGACCTTCTGTCGTTCCCGTGGCCGTATATTCACGAGGGTGACGGGGGACGGTACTCGAATCACCACACCATCGTCGCACCGGACCCCGACACGGAGTGGGGGACTTGGTCGAGCCATCGCATGATGATCCACGACAGCTCCCGGGCCAGTCTGCTGTTACTGGCCGGTGAGCAGGTTCCCAACCGCTACTACTACGACTACGAGCCGCGTGGCGAACCGATGCCAGTCGCGGTCGTCATCGGTTCGGAACCCACCGTTGAGAGTACTGCAGATATGTGGATCCCGACGGGACGGAGCGAAGCGGCCTTCGCGGGCGGTCTGAAAGACGCGCCTGTGGACCTCGTCCAGTGCGAAACCAATGACCTGTACGTCCCGGCGACGGCCGAGCTAGTTCTCGAAGGACACGTTCGACCCGACGACCGACTCGACGAGGGACCGTTCGGAGACTACTTCGGCTACATGAACGGCCCGCGGCGCTCTATGCCGGTGTTCGAGGTCGATGCGATCACTCACCGGGACGAACCGCGCATACCGTTTTGCGTCGAGGGGAGCGGCGTCGGATACGGGCAGAACTCGACCAGCACGCTCCGACTCGTCGCAGCCGGCCCTGATGCGACTGTCGGGCTCCGAGCCGCTGGATTCGACGTTGCGATGGCGGTCCCGTGGCGGTTCACGTCCCGCACCGTCTGGGTTATTGCGACGGACCGACCGTATCCGGGCTATCTCCACGAACTGGCGAACTTTATTTTCACGACGTGGGGGATGCTCCACATCGACTTTTTCGTATTTGTCGATGCTGCTGTCGACCCGCTTGACCCGCGGGCAGTGTTGACAGCTATTGCGCTTGAGGCCGACCCAGACGCTGACTTCCACCAGTTCGGCGTCGAGCGGATGCCGAAAGTACCGCTCAATATCTACCAGACGCCCGACGAAAAGGGCAGTGCGGACGTCGGGACCTCGAAGGCCAAGACAGCGAAAGCATACATCGACGCGACGACTGACGGTGAGACGACGGAGACGACGACCACAGAAACTCGGAAGCGAGCGCAGGAACGGCTGGTCGAAGCGGGACTGGACGCTGCGCGATTCGACCGACTCGATGAGCGGGAGGCGAAATCACAGTGATCCCGTTCACGCAGTACGTTCGTGGACTGGCCGGCGACGACGACCTCGTTCGACTCGACGGCCCATTCGAGATCCCGGTTGACGCGCTTGCGGCGGAGGCGCTCCGAGCGAGTGGGCCGGCGCTTCGGTTCCAGCGGTCCACGGGTACAGACCTAGTTAGCGGTGTGTTCAGCGGTCCGGACCAGACACAGCACCGCGAGGCGCGGCCGTGGTCGCGGCTGTCGCTGGGTCTCGGCCTTGACCCGGAAGCCGCGCTCGTTGACCTATTAGAGACAATCGGCGACCTCGGTCCCGCCGGCGAGAACCCGGAGCCGACATACACAGGTCAGGCAGCCTCAGGGACAGATATCGAATTACAGGACCTGCAGTTCCCGCAGGGCGAAACTGAGACATGGCCAGCGGTGACCCTGGGTGTTGCATCGGTCTCGACCGCTGACGGCACACACTGGGCGCCGGTCCACGGCTCGGTTGTGGGTGGCGACACGCTCAGAGTTCGCGTCCCGGACGCGCTGTCGTCGCTTGTTGCTGCGGGGACGACGATGGCGATCGCGCTCGGTGTGCCGCCGGCCGCGATCACGACGGCATACGTGCTTGCTGTCACCGGACAAACTGCCACACCGATCCAGTCCTGCGGAGTGACCGGAACCGTCCCGCTCGTCCCGACCAACGGCGGACTCGTCCCGAGCGCGACGGAGGCCGTCATAGAGACGACGGTTGCGGACCGCCAGCCTGACTTCCGCTCCGACCGCCGAGAGGGCTGGGAGCATGTGGTTGCGAGCGGGCCGCTCTCACTGTCGGTCGAGTCCGTGCGCACTACTGAAAACCCCGTTATTCCCATCTCTCCGGTCGGCTGCCCGCTCGCAGATGATCTCCAGCTCACAGGGCTTGCGACCGCGGCAACGCTTTATGACCGGCTCAACAACTACTGGGGAATATCGCCAGTGGAATGGGTTATGCTGCCGGCAGAGGCCGAACTCGGTATCTGCTTCGTGGCTAGTGACATACTTTACGGCGGGTTCGAGTGGCAACTCGCGAACATTCTCTTTTCGTTCTCGTCGCTTTTCGACACAGTGGTTATTGTCGACGAAGACGTTCCGCCACAGGACTTCGGCCGTGTTCTGGCTGATTTCTGGCTGAAATCTCATCCGGCACGGGACTGGATGTTCAGCGAACCGGACGCACCGGCGGCGACTCGGCCACACTATCGACGGGACAACGAAACCGGGTCACGTCTGTACGTAAATGCAGCGTGGGACCCACGCTGGAAAGAAACGTATATCGCCCCGCGAGTCACGTTCGAGAACTCGTTCCCAAGTAGTGTCCGCGACGTGGCTCGTGTCCTGTGGAACGAATCCGATATCGCTCCCGGAGTGATGACTGAAAACGAATCGCCCCACTGAACTTGTTTCTGGAGTGTATATATCTTTGAATATGTTGTAATCGGTCCTGTTTACGCAATACGGCAAGCATATAATTCCTTTGTAGGAGGAAAAGGAAAATATATTCAACACATTAATTGCAAAAACCAACCGGTACAGTTATACCGGAAACCGGTATTCCGAGCGGTGTATGGCGACCAGCCACAACCTCCCCGACTACGACGCAGCACGGCAAGAGTTCACTTGGGACGAGATATACGCGGAAGCGGACTGGGACGCACCGGATAGCTTGAACATCGGGCACGAAGTCGCTGACCGACACGCGACAGACCGGGGCCAGGTCGCACTCTATCAGGTCGGGACCGACGGAGACCTCTCGAAAATGACGTTCTGGGAGCTTGCTGACCGCTCAAGCCAGTTTGCCAACGTCCTCGACGACCTCGGGGTGGCGCAGGGTGACCGGGTCTTCTCGTATATGCCCCGAATCCCGGAGCACTACGTGGCGCTGGTCGGAACGCTCAAACACGGCGCTGTCTGGGGAAGCGTCAACGAGCGGTTCGGCCCCGACGGCATCTCGTACCGTCTGGACGACTGTGACGCGAAAGTCGTCGTCACCACGACTGACAACCGGGACACGGTCGAAGACGCACTGGACGATGCGCCCGCGGTCGAACACGTAATCACTGTTGACCGCGGGGGTGGGGCACCCGCTGATGACGTTGTTTTCAATACCGCGCTGGACGGCGCGAGTACGGCCTATGAGGTCGCAGAGACCAGCGGGGAAGACGACGCACTGCTGTACTACACCTCAGGGACGACAGGGCTGGCCAAGGGCGTCCTCCACAAGCAGCGCTGGATCGCCGGGGTCGCTGCAACGCAGAAATACGCCGTTGATCTTCAGGACGGCGATCTGTACTGGTCGACCGGCGACCTCGGCTGGCTGACTGGTGCAATCAACACACTCGGTGCCTGGTTCTGGGGTGCGTCGCTGTTCACGTACGAGGGCGAGTTCGACACCGACGAGTGGGCTGACCTGCTCGATGAGTACCCGATCAGCGTTCTGTTCTCAGTCCCGACGGCGTACCGGATGCTCCGTGAGAACGACGAGGTGCTTGCCGATGTCGACCTTGATTTGCGTCATGCTCTCTCTATCGGCGAACCGCTCAGTGCCGGCGTCGTCGAGTGGGGGGAAGACGAACTCGGCGTCACGATTCTCGATACATACGGGCAGACCGAGACCGGGAACATGATTATCAACAACTATCCAACGATGGAACTCCGGCCCGGGTCGATGGGGAAACCGCTCCCCGGGATCGAAGCCGATATCGTCGACCCGCAGAGTGGTGACGTTCTGGACCCCGGCGAGACGGGCGAGATAGCGCAGCGGGGCGACTACCCGTGTTTCTTCGCTGAGTTCTGGAACAAGCCCGAGAAGACACAGCGGGCGTTCATCGACGGTCCAGACGGGAGGTGGTATCTCTCGGGCGATCTGGCCCACAAAGACGAGGACGGCTACTTCTGGTTCGAGGGGCGTGCAGACGACGTGATCCTTTCTTCCGGCTACCGAATCGGGCCATTCGAAGTCGAAAGTTCGCTGGGCGAACACGACGCGGTCGCTGAGGCGGCCGTCGTCCCCAAACCACACGAAGCGCGGGGGAACATCGTCAAGGCCTACGTTGTGCCGAGCGAGGACGCGGAGCCGTCCGACCCCCTCAAAGAAGACATTCAGGGCTACGTGAAAGAAGAGCTCTCAGCACACGAATACCCACGCGAAATCGAGTTCCGCGAAGAACTGCCAAAGACTGTGACTGGGAAGATTCGTCGGACCGAACTTCACGACGACGCTGAAGCAGAAGCTGAAGTCGAATCCTGACATAGGGTATCAAGCATCAAGAGCGATAACACAGACACGACTACCAATGAATTTCGAAGATACAGAGGAACGCTCGATGATTCGGTCGACCGCAGCGGACGTGGCGGCCGAGTACGGACCGGAGTACTGGCGCGAGAAAGAGGAGGCAGGCGAGTTCGGACAGGAATTCTGGGACGAACTGGCCGCGGCCGGCTTCCACGGCCTACTGGTCCCACAGGAGTACGAAGGGGCCGGGATGGGAATACAGGAGATGGGACTGGTCATGGAGACGCTCTGTGCCGAGGGCTGTGGCATGGCGGGCACGTGGTATCTCGTGCTTACCGCCGGCATGGCCGCTGTCGGTATCAGTGAGAACGGGACAGAAGCGCAGAAACAGACCTATCTGCCCGACATCGCCAACGGCAAGCGAAACTTCTCCATCGGGATTACAGAGCCCGAAGCCGGAACGAACACGCTGAACGTCGCGACCCGCGCTGAGAAAGACGGTGACGAGTACGTGCTGAACGGGAACAAGGCGTGGATTACCTTCGCGGACCGGGCCGACAATATGATTCTCGTCACGCGAACGACTCCACGTGACGAGGTCGAGCGCGGAACTGACGGCATAAGTCTGTTTATCGTCGATATGGACGATCCCGGCATCGACGTGTCGCCGATCCCCAAACACGGTATCAACTACTCGAAGTCCTGTGAGGTCTTCATCGAGGACGTGCGGGTCCCCGAGGAGAACTTGCTGGGCGAGGAAGACGATGGCTGGTGGACCTTGGTCGATATGCTGAATCCGGAACGGATCGGCTTTGCGGCCGCCGGGACCGGCATCGGCAAGCTAGCCGCCGACACTGCTATCGAGTACGCCAGCGACCGGGAGGTGTTCGATGCGCCTATCGGGACCCATCAGGCGGTTTCGTTCCCGATCACCAAGGCGTACGCCCGCATGGAAACGGCGGCGCTCATGCGTGAGAAGGCGTCTTGGCTCTACGATCAGGGCGAGGAGTGTGGGTACGAGACAAACGTCGCGAAGGCGACGGCCGTCAGTGCTGGCATCGAAGCGGTCAAGCAATCGATGCAGGCCTTTGGCGGCTGGGGCTACGCGAAGGAGTACGACATCGAGCGGTGGTGGCGTGAAATCAACCTGACGCGGCTGGCCCCGGTCTCCCAGCAGATGGCGTACAACCATATCGGGCAACACCTCGGCTTCCCACGATCCTACTAATGTTCGAGAAAGTCCTTGTCGCAAACCGCGGCGAAATCGCGGTTCGTGTGATGGCTGCGTGTGAAGAACTGGGTATCGAAACGGTTGCCGTCTACAGCGACGCCGACCGCAACGCCGGCCACGTCGAGTACGCTGACGACGCATACAACGTCGGCCCGGCACCTGCAAGCGAGTCGTATCTCGACCAGACAGCGATACTCGATGTCGCTGAGCGGGCTGGAGCCGATGCAATCCATCCCGGCTACGGCTTCCTCGCCGAAAACGCAGAGTTCGCTAGCCGCGTCGAGGCTACCGACGGCCTCACGTGGGTCGGCCCGCCGAGTGACGCGATGGAGACGCTGGGGGAAAAGACGAAAGCCCGGACGGTGATGCAGGAGGCTGGCGTCCCAGTCGTCCCCGGCACGACGGATCTGGTCGACGACCCAGACGAAGTACGGGAACTGGGCGCGGAGTACGGCTACCCCATCGCGATCAAGGCTGAAGGCGGCGGTGGCGGTCGCGGCATGAAGATTGTCCGGAGCGAGGCCGAGGTTGCGGAGGCGCTGAAAAGCGCACAGCGCGAGGGAGAAGCCTACTTCGGCAATGACTCGGTGTACGTCGAAAAGTACCTCGAAGCCCCGAAACACGTCGAGGTGCAGGTGCTTGCGGACGAACACGGCACCGTCCGCCACCTCGGTGAGCGCGACTGCTCGCTCCAGCGCCGCCACCAGAAGGTCATCGAGGAAGCCCCGAGTCCGGCGCTCGATGCCGAACTGCGTACGGAGATCGGTGCAGCAGCCAGACGCGGTGTCAGTGAAGCCGGCTATACGAACGCCGGGACAGTGGAGTTCCTCGTCGAAGACGGGGAGTTCTACTTCATGGAGGTAAACACCCGAATCCAGGTCGAACACACCGTCACCGAAGCGGTGACCGGGATTGACATCGTTCGCTGGCAGCTCCGGGTCGCTGCGGGCGAGCGACTGGACTTTACACAGGACGACGTGTCGATAGACGGGCACGCCGTCGAGTACCGAATCAACGCGGAGAACCCGGCAGAGGACTTCGCCCCGACGCCGGGGCCGCTGACGACCTACGCGCCGCCAAGCAGTATCGGTGTGCGGCTCGACCACGCGGTCTCGCAGGGCGACGATATCGGGGGCGATTACGACTCGATGATCGCGAAGCTCATCGTCGCCGGCGAGGACCGGGGCCACTGTCTGGACCGGTCGAGGCGTGCCCTCGACCATTTCACCGTCGAGGGGGTCCACACCACCATCCCGTTCCATCGACTGATGCTGGACGACGACACGTTCCGTGCCGGGACGCACACGACGAAATACCTCGATCAGGAACTCGCCGATGATGCTCTCGATGCGGCCGTCGCGCGGTGGGGTACCGACGAGGTCAGCGGCGACACCTCGGCGGCGTCGACGGATGAAATCGCTGTCGAGGTCGACGGAAGGCGCTTCGATGTCGTCGTTACGGATGGACTGCCTCGCGTAGCCCGTGATGGGACCGCCAGTAGCGCTTCGGGCGGAAATTCATCCGGCGGCGGTACGGTGGATGTGACCACGTCGGGTGCGATTACGGCCGAGATGCAGGGCACTATCCTCTCGACCGAAGTCGCGCCCGGTGACGATATCGCAGCGGGCGATGTCGTCTGCGTACTCGAGGCGATGAAAATGGAAAACGACGTGGTGGCATCCACGGGCGGCACTGTCGCGTCCGTCCCGATTACGGAGGGCGATTCCGTAGACATGGGTGACACCCTGGTCGTACTGGAGGAGTAAGCATGCAAGTCAGAATTTCGGACGACGCGACCGAATCGGAAGCACAGGCCATAGCCGAGGCGCTGTCGACACACTTCGAGGACGATATTACCCTCGTCATCGACAGCGGCGAAACGGTCGCCAGTGCCACGTACGACGGCACTCCGGGAGATGGAGCCACGGAACAGGTCGACGACGACCTCGGGCCGACCGAACGCGAGGAGAATCTGCGCGAGGAGATCGAAGAGATCCACGAAGGCGGGCCGGAAAAGTATAAAAAGCAGTTGCCCGAGGAGGGCAAGCTGTTCGTTCGTGACCGTATCGATCTGTGGTTCGGCGACGATTTCCTCTTCGAGGACGGAACGTTCGCGGAGTTCGACGCCGACGACCAGCTCCCGGCTGACGGACTCATCACGGGGGCCGCGGAGTTCGAAGGCCGTGACCTACATTTCATGGCCAACGATTACACGGTCAAACGTGGCAGCATGGCCGCAAAAGGTGTCGAGAAGTTCCTCCGGATGCAACAGCGGGCGCTGAAAACCGGGCGACCGGTGCTGTATCTGATGGATTCCTCGGGCGGTCGTATCGACCAGCAGACGGGCTTTTTCGCCAACCGAGAGGGGATTGGGAAGTTCTACTACAACCATTCGATGCTCTCTGGGCGGGTCCCCCAGATCTGTGTGCTGTACGGTCCCTGTATCGCTGGCGCGGCCTACACGCCAGTGTTCGCGGATTTCACCGTCATGGTTCGGGACATGAGCGCAATGGCGATCGCCAGCCCCCGGATGGTCGAGATGGTCACCGGCGAAAAAATCAGCCTCGAAGATCTCGGCGGGCCTGACGTCCACGCACAGCACTCCGGGAGTGCGGATCTCATCGCCGACGACGAGGAACACGCCCGGGAACTCGTCGCACAACTCATGAGCTATCTGCCCGACAACGCCGATGAAGACCCGCCACAGACAAGTGGGACCGCTCCAAAGCGCTCGCCGGAGGGTATTGACGCCGTTGTTCCGGACAAGCCCAACAAGGGCTACGATATGTTCGACGTGATAGAGCGGGTCGTCGACGCCGGGTCGACCCTCGAACTCCGGCCAGAGTACGGCAAGGAGATTATCACGTCGTTTGCCCGGATCGACGGCCGGCCGGTCGGAGTCATCGCCAATCAGCCAGCCCAGCGTGCGGGAGCCATCTTCCCGGACGCGGCGGAGAAAGCCGCACAGTTCATCTGGACCTGTGACGCCTACAACATCCCGCTGTTGTACCTCTGTGATACGCCGGGGTTCATGGCCGGGTCAGGCGTCGAGAAAGAGGGCATCCTCGAACAGGGCAAGAAGATGATCTACGCCACGTCTTCGGCGACAGTGCCCAAGCAGTCCGTCGTGGTGCGGAAAGCATACGGCGCGGGCATCTACGCGATGTCCGGTCCCGCGTACGACCCCGAGTCGACAATCGGCCTTCCAAGCGGCGAAATCGCAATTATGGGGCCGGAAGCGGCTATCAATGCCGTCTACGCCCGCAAGCTTTCCGAGATCGATGACGAGGACGAACGACAGCAAAAGGAACAGGAGCTCCGCGAGGCCTACCGCGAGGATATCGACATTCATCGAATGGCCAGTGAAGTTGTCGTTGACGACATCGTCCCGCCCAGCGACCTCAGAACGGAACTGACGAACCGCTTTGCGTTCTACGAGACCGTCGAGAAAGACCTCCCGGACAAGAAACACGGAACCATCCTCTGAGCTATGACAGGACTATACTACGAAGAGTTCGAGGTCGGCGAGACCATCGAACACGAGAAGCGCCGCACGATCAGCGAGCGCGACAATCAGCAGTTCTGCGATATGACGATGAACCAGCAGCCGCTCCATCTCGATGCCGAGTTCGCGGCCGAGACGGAGTTCGGCGAGCGACTGGTTAACGGCCTCTACACGATGAGCTTGGCGGTTGGACTGACCATCCCGGAGACGACTGATGGCACTATCGTCGCGAACCTCTCCTACGACAATGTCGAGCATCCGAACCCGGTGTTTCACGGCGACACGATACGCGTGCAGTCGACCGTGACCGACAAACGCGAGACCAGCGACGGTGGCCGCGGCGTCGTCACGATGCACGTCGAGGTGTTCAAACTCACAGATTCGGACGATCTCCTCGTCTGTGAGTTCGACCGCACCGTGCTGTCACTGAGACGCGACCACGCCGAGTAACGCGAGGACCGCTATACCGACGCGCTCTAACTCCCAAACGCCTATTCTGGGACACCGATGACCCACCGCCATCGTTGTTCGAACGTCCCGTCCAGAGGGCCGAGGAGTTCGTGGGCCTGAAGCACCCGTTCTTCGGTGTCGAGCTTCGGATAGAGCCGTGCAGCCATCGCTGGAATCGCGTGGAACAGCCGGATGTTTTCGGCAGTCGTCGAAAACTTCCATGTGCCTGTTGTCGTCGAGAACTCGCTCGCTAGAGCGTCTTCGAGAGCCGACGTATCAGCCGGAGAGCGCGACTCGCGCTCGAACTGTTCGAACACGTCCGTGCCGTCGGGACAGAACCACCCCAGCGGTGCGACAGCGCCGACCACGCCGTCCGGGCGGAGGACTCTGGCGGCTTCCCGTACCGCGGCCGCCGGGTCAGGGACCAGAAAGAGCGAGGCGGTAAAGGCCACGCCATCGACCGACTGGTCACTGAGCGGAAGATGGTCGAAATCGGCCTGTAACCGGGCAGCGGAGTCGATTTCGCGTAGCATCTCGCGACTGATATCGAGCGCAATAGTATCCGCTGCCGTCTCGGTGAATACGCGCGTGCTTACGCCTGTTCCAGCGCCCGCATCGAGCACTCTGCCGAGTCCGCCGTCAGTACGAGCGCTCATCTCGGCAGCGAGCAGACGAGCGAGGGACGTGAAGCGATTGGTCCGCCGCTCGTAGGTCGTGTAGGCGTCGACGCTGGCATCGAAATTCCGCCGGACGACGTCTTTCATACGCGACAGCACAGCCAGGTCCCCGATAGGTGTTACCGTTGGCTACCGCTGGCCGGCTTCGCGAGCGCGTTCGAGGACGCGCTCTGCCTGTGCAATAAGCGGTGCGTCAATCATCTCCCCGTCGACTTCGAAAACCCCAGCATCGGTCTCGTTGTCGGCCGTGACGACCCGTTCGGCCCATGCTATCGCCTCGTCACTGGGTGTGAACGCGTCGTTGATGACCGCGACCTGATCCGGATGGATCGCCATCTTCCCATCGTATCCGAGCTGGGCCGCGCACTCCGTCGCTTCGCGGAGCCCATCCAGATCGCCGTAATCGGGGTATATCGTATCAATCGCGTCGATTCCAGCGGCGCTTGCCGCAACGACGACTCGCTGGCGTGCATAGAGTACCTCCCGCCCGTCGCTGGTCCGACTCGCACCGATGTCGGCCGCGAGGTCCTCGGCTCCGAACAGGAGGGCATCGGTCGGGTCGGTGGCTGCGATCTCCGCCGCGTTGAGGACGCCGGCGGCCGATTCGACCAGTGCCAGTACCGGGAGGTCCACACTGTACTCTCCGAGGAGCCGTTCCAGTGCCGATATGTCGTCGGCAGAACCGGCCTTGGGGAGCATCACACTGTCGGGACTGGTATCCGTCAGTATTGCCGAAAGGTCGGCTGTGGCGCTGACTCCCACGGGATTGATGCGAACGCAGATGTGGCTGTCTGAACTGACAGTGGCTAGGACCGATTGAACAGATTCACGGGCCCGTTCTTTGTCAGCCGGTGCAACCGCATCTTCGAGATCAAAGACGACAACATCAGCGTCGCCACCGGCCGCCTTCCGCATCAACTCTGCGTTGTCACCCGGTGCAAACAGGACACTGCGACGAACCATGGCCGTCCCTTCGCCCCCCAGCAGTAAGATGGTAGGGGATAAGCGCCCGGCTATGCACGGGGTGACCGTGCGCTTGGGACCCGTTGCCTGTCACAGGGAGGACCACCGCTGCTTCAATCAGCTACCGGTGGCACGACTGCCGTGGCACTCCAGTGTGGCTGCTGGATAGCAGAAACAGCATGGATTTTTATGACACTGGGTAAAATTGCCCTCTGTGACAACCGACCTCCCTGGTGTCGACGACAGACAACTGTTCGACACGCACGCCCACCAACCGACAAGTGAGTTCCTCCACGACGCCGGCGGCGAAATGATGCAAGACGCCGCCGACCGCTTTGGTACTGATCTGGAGACGTGGGACTACGACGAAATGCTCGCGGAGTACCACGAGGCGGGCGTCGGTGGCGCTGTCCTGCTTGGCTGGGATGCGGAGACGAACACCGGGAACCCACCCGTCCCGAACGACTACGTCGCCGAGGTCCGGGACGAGTACCCCGATTTCTTCGTCGGGTTCGGGAGCGTCGACCCACTGAAAGACGACTGCGTGCAGGAGGCGATCCGGTGCGTCGAGGATCTGGATCTCTCGGGGTTCAAGTTCCAGCAGATCGCACAGGGCTTTGACCCCTCGGACGAACGCCACGACCATCTGTGGAGTACCATCGAAGACCTCGGCGTTCCCGTTGTCTTCCACGGCGGGAACTCGACACTGGGAGCCTGCAGCGCTGGCGGCCGCGGCCTGAAAATCAAGTACGGCAACCCGATGCTTATCGACGACGTGGCTGCTGCACATCCGGACCTGGATATCCTCATCGCTCACCCCGCCTTCCCATGGGAGAAAGAGCAACTGGCGATATGCCAGCAGAAGGGCAACGTGTACATGGACCTCTCCGGATGGGTGCCGAAGTATATCGACGAGCAGGTGCTCCATTACGCCGGGACAGTGCTCAAAGACAAGGTGATGTTCGGGACCGATTATCCGATGATCGACCCCGACACGTGGCTCGAATCGTTCGCTCGCGACACTGACTTCGACACGGATGTCCAGCGGAAGATTCTGTTCGAAAACGCCCAGGAATTTTTCGACCGCTAGTCGAAGTCTGGGGTCCGCCCGTCCAGAAACGCCTCGACGCCATGTGCGTGTGCCGGCGTATCGTACGCCAGTGACTGGATGCGTGCTTCCCGACGCAGCCCGGTTTCTAAGGGCTGGCCGAGATTATCGTGGATCGCCTCCTTCGCCAGCCCGAGGTTCGCTGTCGGCTGTGCCCGAAGCGTTTCGAGCAGGTCGGCTGTCCGCCCATCGAGTTCGGCCGGGTCGACCGCCTCGTTGATCAGATCCATGTCGGCGGCGCTCTCGGCGTCGATCAGTGTCCCGGTGAACGCGAGTTCCTTCGTTTTCCTGAGCCCGATGAGCCGAGGCAGTATAGCGGTTGCGCCCATGTCCGGGACGAGGCCGACACTGATGAACGACGCACCGAACCGCGCGGACGTGGCGGCGTAGGCGAGATCGGCGACAGCCACGAGCGACAGCCCGGCACCGACCGCGTCGCCGTTGACTTTCGCGACGACAGGCACCGGAGCTGAGAGGATGTTGCTGGCAACCCGGCTCAGCGTTGTCCGGACTCGTTCGTAGGCTTCCGTTGTCGATTCCTCGCGCTCGCTCATCGCCTCGATATCCCCACCGGCACTGAACGAATCACCGTCGCCGGTGAGGAGAACGGCGTCGTGCGTCGCCGGGTCGAGATCAGCAAGCGCATCAGCTAGCTCAGTAGCGACCGCTTCTGTCATTGCGTTTTTCGCATCTGGACGGTCGAATACGATTCGTCGAACAGCGCCGTCTTCAACGCGCATGGTCGTATTCAAGATGCCCGGGCACTTTACTGTCCGTCGTCGTCCGGACGGCTGTTGTCGGCAGCGCCGAACAGCTGTGTGAACAACGAGTGCTGTGCGCGGTGGAGTCGTTCGAGGAACGCGGACTTACTGATCCCGAGTTCGGCAGCGACTTCACTAGCTGTCGTCTGTCGTGGAACGACAAAGTAGCCCATCTCGACTGCGTACCGGAGACTCTCCGCCTGTGCCGGGGTCAGGTCCCACTGCTGTGCGATAGACGCGTCCTCTGTTGCACGCAGCGCGTACACCCGCTGTAGTTTCACGCCGACAGTTTCACCGGCCGTCTCCATGACGGTTTGGAGAATCTCGTGGCCCACCACAGCGCCAGTTAAAATCGCGTTGCCGTTCCGATACGTCAGCGATTCCACCATGAAGCCCGCACTGATGAGCTTATGCACAACACACTGCTGCAGCGACAGACATCGGTAATTATAGCGCCCGTCGGTAACTGACTGATAGAGATAGCGGATTCGGTCGTCACCATCGAGGTAGTCGATAAGATCATCACTCGCCTGTGCGCTGAACCGCAGCAACACGTTACGGTCATCCCGGAGGAGCGGCGGGGCCGCCTCGATGGATGTCCCGGTGGCACTGCTCGCATCTGCCAGCGGGCAGTCGTCGCCCTCGATGCGAAACTCGACCATGAGACACTCCTCTATCATTACCTCGTCTATGTGCGGAAATGCATATAAAACCCGTCTATATAGGGGCAAATTAGTAAGAATATTCCTCACGATTTTTGCGATAGATATGAACGTCGACGAAGTCAAAGACCGCGCTGGACCCCGAGAATTCAGCCCGAAAGACGACCTTCCCGAAGAGTATCGGAAGGCAGCCACACGGATGCTCGAGTTCCACGCCAACAGCGAGATTATGGGGGCGTTCCTCGAACGGCCCTTCATCAGAAAAGCACCGAGTATTGAGCGAAAGATGGCCTTCAGCGCGAAGGTGCAGGACGAAATCGGTCACGGCCAGATGCTCTACCGAGCGGCGGAGTCGCTTGGTATCAAGACCCGCGACGAGATGCTCGACGACTTGGCGAACGGGGATGGAAAGTTCCTGAACTGCTTCCATTACCCGATGGAGAGCTACGTCGAGACACCGATGATCGCCTTCTTCGTCGACGGGGCTGCGATGCGCCGCCAGGCGACTCTGAAAAAGTCCAGTTGGGAACCGTACGCCCACGCGATGGACAAGATCTGCTTCGAAGAGGGGATGCACGTCAAACACGGCGAGTCAATCCTCCGCGAACTGATGAACGGCTCCCGGAGGGAACAGCGCATGACTCAGGACGCCTTCGAAGAGTGGTGGCCGCGAATCCTGCAGTTCTTCGGCCCGACCGACGACCAGAGTACTCATCACGATTTCGCCGCGGAAGTCGGGCTGAAGACGTGTACGAACGACGAACTTCGGAACGCGTTCCTGAACACGTACATCCCGAAGGCCAAGAAATACGGGCTGGAGATGCCCGATGAGCCACGCATCCGGGACAACGGTGACGGGACCTACGAGGTCGTCGAAGACGACCTCGACTGGGACGAGTTCTTCACCGTATCGCAGAACGAATACGACGGCAGTATCGAGCAGATCACGGGTCGCCGACAGGCTCAGGAAGCGGTTCAGTGGGTCCGTGACATGATGGACGACCAGACGACGACGAACAGCGGCCCGCAGTCACAGGCGGCGGACTGAGAACAATGATCTGGGAAGTATTCCGACAACAGAGTGCGGACGCGGCTTTCGTTCACTGCCGAGACGTCCACGCACCCGACCGAGAGATGGCAAAGCAGTTCGCAGTCATCCAGCACGGACGCCGAAAACCAACCCATGCGCTCTGGGTTGCCCCGCAAGAGAAAATCACGCAGGTCGACCCTGGCGCAGAGAGCCGCGAGGCTGGTGACGGCGCTGAGAAACCGTGGGCTGTCTTCCGGCAGGACAAGCCCGGGGGGTATCACACACACTGTGGTGATGTCGAAGCTCCCAGCGCCGCCGACGCAGAACAGGCGGCGATTGCGGCGTTCACTGACGACGATCCGAACAGTCTCTGGGTCGTCCAGCACCAGTACATCGGCGAAGTCACAGAGGACGACGTCAGCTTCGGTGGCACGACCAACAAGTCATACCGGTTCGCACAGACGTACAACGTCGACCCGGCTGCTGAGGAGGTCGAAGCCTCCGAATCTGAGCAGATCGAAGCGGAGAAACAGCGAGGTGAAATCTAATGGCGACAACAGAATCCGACCTCGGCGGTCCAACTGACCTTTCCGAAGAAGCACAGCGCGCAGTCGAGGCACAGCTGCTCCGGCTCGCTGACGATGAGCTGATTCAGGCCGAACGCTACACGTTCTGGCAGGTGCGTGCGCCGACGCTGGAATCGGACCTCTCCATCTCGAACAACGCACAGGACGAGCTGGGTCACGCACGACTGTGGTACGATGCAGTGCAGCAACTCGGCTACTCCGAGGAATCGCTCATTTACGAGAGTGACCCCAGCGACTTCCAGCACAGTACGTTCGTCGAGCTGCCGTTTGCGGAAGGCGACTGGGCCGACGCCATCGTCAGGGCGTACCTCTATGACGTTGCTGAAGACATCCGCCTCTCGGCGCTTGAGGACTCATCGTACGAGACAATCCGAAACCGAACGAGTCGCATCCAGGGCGAGGAAGGCTATCATCTCGAACACGCCGAGAGCTGGCTGGACCGGATGGCACTGGATGAGGAAGCCAGCGAACGCGTTCAGGCGGCAATCGATAACCTCTATCCGTACGCCCTCACGCTGTTCGAACCCGTCGGCGACGTGGAAGCAGACATCGAACGGCTGGGCATCCGAACGATGACCCTCGACGAGATGCGTACCGAGTGGGAGACTCGCGTCGAATCGTTCCTGACCGAACTGGGATTCGACGTACCGACCGATGCGGCCCCCGCAACGCCGACGGGCCGGGACAACGAACACACTGACCACTGGCACGACCTGCACGAACAGATGACGTCCAGCTACCGGAATCTGGGACGCGACAAAGCGACGCTGATAATGGCGGCCGACGATGAGTAGCGACTACGACCGGCCACGCGCGGACGCTGATGCGACCGCGTGTTCGTACACCGACTACGAGACCAAAGACCACGCGGCGGACGACGTGCCAGCCACGGGCGAAGACGCCGACGGCATCGAACGCGATGTGTGGGCGGCCCTGTATCAGGTCGAGGACCCGGAGATGCCAGTTAGCATTGTCGACCTGGGCCTTATATATGGGCTCGATGTGTCCGACGGTGAGGCCACAGTCGACATGACCCTCACCTACAGCGGCTGTCCGGCACGCGAGATTATACTTGACGAGGTCGAAGAAGCCGCCAAGAGTGTCGATGGAATCGAGACCGCGTCGGTCCGACTGGTCTGGGCCCCGGACTGGTCGATCGACCTGGTCACCGAACAGGGGAAAGAAGCGTTGCGTGACTTCGGGATGAGTTTCGACGGATGAGCGAACCCGATCCCAGCGTCACGACCAGCGGCGAACAGACGGGCGCTGAGTGCCCGTACTGCGGCGCAACTGACACTGAGCGAAAACACCCACGCGGACCGTCACGCTGTCAGTCGATTCATTACTGTAACGAGTGCCTCCAGCAGTTCAAGAAGTTCGAGTAAGCCGCTATTACTTCCGAGTATTACCTTCGGAGTTTCACACTGCGAAACAGAGCGGTGGTGCCATTGATAACGCCGACTGGGGTATGACGCCGATTTGTCGAATTGAACCTCAGCCGAGGTTGATGTGGACGTTTTTCACCTCTGTGTAGCTCTCGATGGCCTGCTCGCCCTGTGCGCGGCCGTGTCCGCTCTGTTTCGTGCCGCCGAAGGGTGTCTGTGGCCACGTGTTGGGCGTCTCGTTGACCATCACCATCCCGTAGTCCAGTCTGTCTGTGACGGTGTGAGCGCGAGTCAGATCGTTCGTCCAGACACAGGCGGTGAGGCCGAACGGCGAGTCGTTCGCAACGTCAATGGCCTCTTCCTCGTCGCTCACTTCGATTGCGGTAAGGACGGGGCCGAAAATCTCCTCCCGTGCAATCGTCATCTCGTTGTCCACGTCGGCAAAGACGGTCGGCTCGACGAAGTGGCCGGTTTCTTTGTCCGCAGGAACGCCGCCGCCGGCCACGACAGTTGCGCCCTCTTCCTTGCCGGTCTCGATATAGTCGAGGATCTCCTGTTGTTGACCTGCGCTGACGACTGGCCCCATCTGTCCATCGTCGTCGATACCGCTGCCAAGTGGGATCTTTTCGGCGATTTCAGCCATCCGGGAGACCATCTCGTCGTAGATGTCTTCGTGGACGACAAGACGTGAGTTCGCCCAGCACATCTGCCCGGCGTTCATGAAAATCCCGTACTGGATGCCGCGGGCGGCGGCATCGAGGTCAGCGTCTGGGAACACGACGGCCGGGCCTTTGCCGCCGAGTTCGAGCGTCACATCGGCGACCGCATCCGCAGCCGTGCGCTGGACCGTCTTGCCGACGCCAGTACTCCCGGTGAAGGTAACGTGATCGACGCCCTCGTGTCCTGTGAGTGCCTCCCCGGCTTCAGATCCTTTCCCGGGAACGACGTTGACGACGCCGTCAGGCAGGCCCGCTTTTTCGGCGGCTTTCGCGTAGTACAGCGCCGAAAGCGGCGTCATAGCGGATGGTTTGAGGATAACACTGTTGCCTGTCGCCAGCGCCGGTGCCAGGCCGCGGCCGGCAAGCTGGAAGGGGTAGTTCCACGGCGCGATGTGTGCCGTCACGCCGACTGGCTCACGAGTGCTGTAGTTGAGCCGGCCGTTCTCAACGGGGATTTCGTCACCGCGGATCTTGTCCGTCCACCCCGCGTAATGGCGGAACGTATCGGTGACCATGTCGATTTCCAGCCCGGCCTCGAACGGCGTTTTCCCGTTGTCGTGGGATTCAACCATGGACAGCTCGTCTTTCATCGCCTCGATAGCGTCAGCCATCGCATGGAGCTTCTCCCGGCGCGTTCCCGGGTCCATCGTCGCCCACTCGGAACCGTCTGCGACGGCTGCCTGTGCTGCCTGTACCGCATCATCGATATCGCTCACCCCGGCTTTTTGTACTGTTGCGTAGGTCCGTTCGGTTGCCGGGTCCTCCGTCTCAATGCTGTCGCCGTTGGTCGCTTTTCGCCATTCGCCACCGATGTACAGGTCTGTCGGACCGGTGTACTCCATTGCAATAACAGAGGGAGCGCGCGCCGTCTTAGTTGTTATTATTGATTATTAATGTTCAGCTGACGGGAGCGCGAACTTCGACTTTCAGGCTCCAACATTGCGGTGCTATCCGCGACAGCTGCATCGCCTTCGGACGCGTCAGTAGATTCACTCGCGTTTCTTTATCAGGAACTTCATATCGCCCTCGAAGACGACGGTCCCGTCCTGATTTTCCATCTCGGTGTCGAGAACGACTAACCCGGCGTCGTCGCGCCCGACCTCCTTGGTGTTGTCAACGACAATTTCCAACTGGAGTGTATCGCCGATATGGACCGGGTTCGGGAGGTCCATGTAGTTCATCCCGAGGAACGCGAATGCAGTCCGTTCGACGATGCCCGTCCGGTAGACGAAGCCGGTCGCCTGCACGAACGTCATCGGACCGTGTGCGATCCGCTCACCGAACTCCTGTTGTTCCGCGTATTCCTTGTTCGTATGCAGTTCAGTCCAGTCTCCTGACAGGGCAGAGTGCATGACGAAATCGGACTCGGTAACCGTCCGGCCGACACTGATAAACTCTTGCCCCTCTTCGAAGTCCTCGAAGTGGTGTGGCTCGTAGCTGTAGGCCATAGTTTGTCATCTGATAGCAGCCATTTATATTTTTACGCTCCGCTGATAGCACCAGCAGTGACCGGTATGTATTTATTATTCCTGATGGAACCACAGGCTGTATGTCCGGTGTCGCTGACGAAGTCAGAGAGCGTATCGAATCGGACGCGTACTGCGAAACTCTCGGCATCGACCTGATC
The DNA here is from genome assembly GCF_001280425.1 of Haloarcula rubripromontorii. NCBI lineage: Archaea > Methanobacteriati > Methanobacteriota > Halobacteria > Halobacteriales > Haloarculaceae > Haloarcula > Haloarcula rubripromontorii. Next base: position 775,425 of record NZ_LIUF01000002.1, read on the forward strand.
GAACTCGACTCGGGGTACGCACAGACTGAGCTGACGATTACTGAGGACTTGCTGAACTTTCATGGGACACCCCATGGCGGGGCGATCTACTCACTCGCCGATGCAGCGTTCGCCGCGGCGTCGAACTCGCACGGGGAGGCGGCGGTTGCACTGGAGACGAACGTCTCGTATCTAGACGCCGTCGACACCGGCGAGACGCTGTCTGCGGTCGCTGAAGAGACACATCTCGCGGACAGCACCGCGGAGTACGAGGTGACGGTGACTGCACAGGATGGCGAGCGTATCGCGACGTTTCGTGGACGAGTCTACCGGCCCTGACAGTCAGTCACGGTGGTCGTAGACGCGTTTCACTTTCCCGACCTGCGTCCGTTCGATGCTACCGGGCGCAACGAGTTCGAGTTCGTCCGGGGTGAACGCGAGGACGTTTTCCAGACGTTCGATGATTTCATCTTCCAGCGCTTTGTCGCCCGGCCCCTGCTCCGCAGTCCGTTCGATGGTGAGTTCCAGAACGTCGAGGTTGTCCTCCTCATAGAGGTCGATTCGGTAGTGCGGGGCGACGCCGTCGATATCTAGTACCGCGTGTTCGATTTCGCTGGGGTAGAGGTTGACGCCCCGGATGATGAGGAGGTCATCGGTCCGGCCGGTGACGTTGTCCATCCGTACCATCGTCCGCCCACACGCACACTCATCGTAGTTCAGCGTCGTGAGGTCACCGGTCCGGTATCGGAAGACCGGCAACGCTTCCTTGGTGAGCGTTGTGAGAACGAGTTCCCCTTCTTCGCCTTCTTCGACCGGCTCTTTCGTGTGTGGATCGATGACTTCCGGGTAGAAATGGTCCTCCCAGATGTGAAGTCCGTCTTGCGCTTCGTGGCATTCGCACGAGACGCCGGGGCCGATGATCTCGGACAGCCCGTAAATATCGATGCCATCGACGCCCAGTCGCTCCTCGATCTCCTCCCGCATCGGGTCTGTACACGGCTCTGCGCCGAAGATAATCGTTGAGATCGGCAGCTCTCTGGGATCGTGACCCATCTCTTCGGCGGTCTCGGCGAGATAGAGGGCATACGATGGGGTGCAGGCGAACACATCGCTCTCTAGGTCGGTCATCAACTCGATCTGTCGCTGTGTCTGGCCGCTCCCGATTGGAATAACTGAGGCCCCCAGCTCCTCAGTTCCGTAGTGGAGCCCCAGTCCGCCGGTGAACAATCCGTAGCCGTAGGCGTTCTGGACAGTGTCCCCCGCTTCGGTCCCGCTCGCAGCCAACGACCGTGCGACGACTTCACTCCAGGTGTCGAGGTCGTCATCCGTGTACGAGACGATTTTCGGTTTACCGGTCGTCCCGGACGACGCGTGGATTCTGGCAACGTTTTCATCGTCTACGGCGAAGAGACCGTCGGGGTACTCGTCGCGGAAATCCTCTTTCGTCGTCATCGGCAGCTTCGTGATGTCGTCGATACTCTCGATGTCGTCGGGGGAGACGCCCATCTCGTCGAGCTTTTCCCGGTAAAACGGGACGTTCTCGTAAGCGTGTGCTACAATCCCCTGTAATCGGTCAGTTTGTAACGCACGCAGCTCCGCACGGTCGGCCGTCTCCAGTTGCTTGTACACCATCTTCAATGACAGAATGGGATGAGAGTGATAAAATGGTTTGGGATTGGTCACTCCGCTGCCAATTGCGTGCGTGGCGTGTAACTCTCGACGAGTGATGCAAAGCTATTTTTCAGTACCCTCAGAGTTCTATGTATGCGGGACGCGTATCTCATCGGCGCAGGGCAAACGCCGTTTGGCTCGATGCCCGAGGAGAGCTACAGATCACTGTTCGACCATGCAGTTAGTGAGGCTGTCGACAGTGTCGACCACGGTATCGATATGGATGCGATAGATGAGGCGGTCGTCGGCTCACTCGGTGTAGGCGGCCGGCAGCTCGGTCTCTCGGGACCGGCAGCAACCGAACACGCCGGGCTGCACGGTGTCCCCAGCGTCCGCGTCGAAAACGCCTGTGCTGCGTCGGGCTATGCCGTCCGACAGGCAGTACAGGCGGTCAAAAGCGGGATGGCCGACGTGGCGCTGGCCGGCGGCGTCGAAGTCATGACCGATATGAGTAGCGACGTGACGAAGTACTGGCTCGGCGTTTCCGGCGAAACAGAGTGGGAGCGCCTGACCGGGACGACGTTTTCCGGTGTCTACGCACAGATGGCAAGCGCGTATCTACGAAAATACGAGGCAAGCGAGGAGCATCTCTCCATGGTGGCGGTCAAAAATCATCGGCACGGCGCGAAGAACCCGAAATCCCACCTGGGCTTCGAATGCTCTCTCGAAGACGCCGCCGGCGCACCGGTCGTCGCAGACCCGCTGAACCTCTATCACTGCTGTCCGACATCTGACGGCGCAGCGGTCGCGCTCGTCGCCAGTGAGGATGTCGTCGAGCAGTACTCTGACGACCCGGTCCGGGTCGCTGGAGTCGGCGCGGCCAGCGACCGGGTCGGTCTCTTCCAGCGCGACAGCTACACCGAGATTTCTGCTTCGAAAAAGGCCGCGGACACAGCATACGACCGCGCCGGAGTCGGCCCTGACGACCTTGATTTCGCGGAGGTCCACGACTGCTTTACAATCGCAGAATTGCTCGCATACGAGGACCTCGGGTTCTGTGACCGCGGCGAGGCACCGCAGCTACTTGACGCGGGAACGACCGACGCTGACGGAGCGCTCCCGGTCAATCTCTCCGGCGGTCTGAAATCGAAGGGCCACCCTATCGGCGCAACCGGTGCCGGACAGATCGTTGAGGCGTTCAAACAGCTCACCGGCAGCGCCGCTGACCGGCAGCTAGCCGCCCCGAAGTACGGGCTGACGCATAACGTGGGTGGAAGCGGGGGCAGCGCAGTTGTCCACATCCTCGAACGGGAGGCTGCACGATGACTGCGTCAGGGCTCGCGGCCATCGGCGCGTACGCACCTCGGCTGCGGATCGACGCGGCGGCGTTCGAAGCTGCCTGGGGTCGATTCGATGCGGCGGGAATCGACGAGAAGGCGGTCCCTGACGCCGACGAGGACTCGGTCACGATGGGTATTGAAGCAGCCCGCCGTGCGCTCACTGCCGCCGACGCGTCCGGCACGGATGTCGCGCACTTGGCCTTCGCGACAACGACACCGCCGATGGCGGAAGAGGACCTCGCGGCGCGACTCTGCAGTATTCTCACCGTCCCCGACAGCGCAAAGACGCAGACCATGACCGGCTCAACGCACGCCGGTGCGCAGGCACTGGACGCAACCATGGACGGCGGGCCGTTCGGGGACGGCATCGGTCTCGTCGTCATCAGCGACTGTCCGCGGGGCGACCCTGACAGCGAGGTCGAACACGCCGCCGGTGCCGGCAGTGTTGCGCTCGTTGTTGACGAGGACGGTCCCGGAACCGTCATTGAGCGAGCGTCACACACCGAGGCGTACCCCGGAACGCGCTTCAGAACGGGCGGCGACGACCGGACGACCGGGTTGGGCGTTACGCAGTACGACCGCGACGCGTTCACGACCACGCTTTCCAGTGCGGCGAAAAGACTGGACGTATCGATGGATACAGTTGATGCAGCCGCGGTCCAGTCTCCGGACGGAAAACTCCCGTATCGGGCGACTGGTGCGCTCGGGGTTGACGCGGGGACTATTGCCGCCGCGGACACAGTTAGTTCGCTCGGGGACACCGGCGCGGCAAGTGCATTTCTCGGAGCGGCGACAGCGTTTGCGGACGACGCCGAGCGCGTGCTGATTGCCGCGTACGGAAGCGGCGCGAGTGCGACGCTGTTCGCCGTTACTGGTCCCGTGCCGGTCGAAACTGCACTGGACGGGACCGCCTCCCTGTCCTACGCTGAGTACCTCAGGCGGCGCGGCGAGATTACACGCGACGAACCCGAGGGTGGCGGAGCCTACGTTAGCGTCCCGTCCTGGCAGCGGACGATTCCGCAACGCCACCGGCTCGTCGCCGGCCGGTGTTCCGCGTGTGATGCGTTGAACTTCCCGCCGACTGGGGCCTGTACGGACTGTCACGAGCGCACCGGTGATTTCGAGGCTGTCGAACTGCCCGGGACCGGGACAGTCGAGGCAGTAACGACCATCGAACAGGGCGGTGCACCGCCGGAGTTCGTCGCTCAGCAGTCCAAGAGCGGCCAGTTCGATAGCGCTATCGTCGCACTCGACAGCCCGTCGGATGCACAGACCGTGAGTGTCCCTGCACAGGTGCTTCCGACGAAGGCCGAAGTCACAATCGGCACCTCTGTCGTGCTGACGACGCGGCGCATCTACACGCAGGAGGGCGTCATCAGATACGGCTTCAAAGCACAGGTCGCCAGCCAGCGCCGGTAGCCGCCATCAGCCGGAATTCTCGAACACGACCGCGACACCCTGACCGAACCCGACACACATCGTCGCCAGTCCGTGTGTCGCGTCTTGCCGTTGCATCTCATACAGTAACGTCGTCGTGATTCGTGCCCCCGAACAGCCAAGCGGATGCCCTAACGCGATCGCCCCACCGTTGACGTTGAGCCGTCCGTCCGGAATGTCAAGTTCGCGTTTGCAGTGGATGCTCTGGGCGGCAAAGGCCTCGTTGAGTTCCACGAGGTCGATATCGTCGATTGTCAGGTCAGCGTCGTCCAGCGCAGCACGCGTCGCCGGAATCGGCCCCCGCCCCATGACCAGCGGATCGACACCGGCGACAGACCGCGTCTCTATCCGGCCGAGGATATCAAGACCGTGTTGTTCCGCGTACGCCGCCGATGTGACGAGCATCCCAGCGGCCCCGTCGGTCAGCGGCGACGCGTTCCCCGGCGTGACTGTCGCCGCCTCGTCGTCGCGGAACACCGTCGGGAGTTCGTTCAACTGCTCGACTGACGTGTCTGCCCGTGGTGTTTTGTCAGTCTCTACTGCTGTCTCGTCGGTGTGGACTGGCACGGTCTCCGCATCGAATCGGCCGCCTTCCATCGCAGCGACCGCCCGCTCGTGTGACCGCAGCGCAAATTCGTCCTGGGCTTTCCGGCTGATATCGTGGGTTCGTGCGATGGTTTCGGCCGTCTGTCCCATCGGTAGCTTGTCGGGGTCGTACCGCCGCTCGATAGCGGGATGCAGCCAGTCGGAGAAGGGGACGGTACTCATGTGCTCGACGCCGGCGACCGGATACACCGCACCGTCGCCCGCCTCGATGGCACGAGCGGCGTCGACGAGCGTTGTCAGTGACGAGCCACACAGGCGCGTCGTCGTCGCTCCGGGCACTGTTTCCGGAAACCCGCCGGCGAGTATCGACTGCCGGGCGAGGTTTCGTCCCTGCTCTCCCTCTTGATTTGCACACCCGAGTCGGAAGTCGTCCCACTCGACGGCCGGAACACCGGTCCGGTCGACAAGTGCAGCAAGCACGGTGGTGACGAGGTCTTCGGGATGTGTCCCGGCCAGCGCGCCATCCTTCGGCACCTGTGGCGTTCGTACAGCATCGACAACGACGGCTTGCGAGTCGGAGCCAGTCATTCTCACTGACAGCTACCGTGGCCGCTGTATTAAATGCAGGCCACACTGCGGCGGGACGCAGGCAACGTTTTTACCCCTCGCTACTGTGCTGAGAAATGATGCACGTAGCTATTCTAGGCGCCGGTACCATGGGCCACGGTATCGCTCAAGTGTCGGCAATGGCCGGTCACGACGTCTTTCTCCGTGATATCGAATCAGATATCGTCGATGACGGCTTGGCCGCCATCGAGTCGAACCTCGAAGAGGGTATCGCCCGGGAGAAGGTGTCCGAACCGACGGCCGAGGCAACGCTGAACCGCCTCACAGGAACCACGTCGCTGGAGGAGGCCGTGACTGGGGCAGACCTCGTCGTGGAAGCAGTCCCCGAAGACATGGAGATCAAACACGAGACGCTCACCGATGTCGAATCCCACGTCGACCCGGCGACGCTTATCGCGTCAAACACCTCCTCGCTCTCATTGACCGAGATAGCGAGCGTTCTCGACCATCCGGAACGGGCTATCGGCCTCCACTTTTTCAATCCGGTACATATCATGGCGCTCGTCGAGATCGTCGTCGCGGAACAGACGAGTCCCGAGACGGTTGCGCGTGCCCGGGAGTTCGTGAGCGGGATCGACAAGACACCGGTGGAGGTGGCTGACGCACCGGGCTTTGCCTCCTCCCGGCTTGGTGTCTCGCTGGGCGTCGAAGCGATGCGGATGGTGCAGGAGGGCGTTGCAACACCGCAGGACATCGATACCGCGATGGAACTCGGATACAATCACCCGATGGGACCGATCGAACTCGGCGATGTCGTCGGTCTCGATGTCCGGCTGGACATCCTCGAATATCTGCGTGCGGAACTCGGTGAACGGTTCCGGCCGCCACAGATACTGAAACGGAAGGTCCGAGCTGGGAAACTCGGCAAGAAATCCGGCGAGGGGTTCTACGTCTGGGAGGACGGTGACATCGTCGACACCAGCGGCGACTGGGGGGACGCATGACGGACCTCGCTGAGGCCGCCGCGGACTGTGAAACCGTTTCGGTGAGCGTCGGTGACCGTGTCGAGAATGTCGCCACTGTCGAGTTACACCGGCCGGAGGCCCGAAACGCGCTCAATGCCCAGTTGCGGTCGGAGTTCAAACAGGTCTTCGACGCAATCCCTGACAGCGATGTCCGTGCTGTCGTGTTGACTGGCGCGGCAGACACCGGCGCATTCGTTGCCGGTGCGGACGTGACAGAACTCCGTGAGCGGGATATGCTAGAGCAACGGGAGGCGAGCAAGCGACCCCGGGTCTACGAATATGTCGACGAGTGCCCGATGCCGGTCATCGCCCGCATCAACGGTCACGCACTCGGCGGCGGCTGTGAGCTGATTCAGGCGGCTGATATCCGGATCGCGCACACGGATGCGAAATTCGGCCAGCCGGAGATCAATCTCGGCATCATGCCCGGCGGTGGCGGGACACAGCGACTGCCGCGTCTGGTCGGCGAGGGCCATGCCATGCGGCTTATTCTTACCGGCGACCTCATCGACGCAACAGAGGCCGCCGACATCGGCCTCGTCGACGAGGTCCACGACGACGACGCCTTCGATGAGCGAGTCTACGAGATAGCGGCGTCGATTGCAGAGAAAAGCCCCGCAGCGCTCGAACTGGCGAAGAAAGCCGTCCGTGCCAGTTCCCGAATGGATCTCGAAGCCGGCATCGAGTACGAGGCTGAACTGTTCGCACAGCTGTTCGCAACTGGTGACAAGGACGAAGGGATCGACGCGTTCCTCGAAGACAGAGAGCCAGAGTGGGCCAGCGAGTGAGCGTGCGCTGTCCCCAGAACGGGGGACTCCGCTCGGTCGCCGCTCCACTCAGCAAGGTACAACTCGAAAACGGCCCGTTTCTCCGCTAGAATCGCGCTGCTGGCCTCAGGGATGAGCCATGTTTATGCCGATCTCGTTGACGACGCCCAGTAGCAGCGTCGGCAGTTCGTCCCGGAGAATGGAACCCTCAAGGCGGCTCGCCGGACCGGACACACTGATCGCCCCGATGGCAATGTCGTTTTCGTCCGTAATCGGGGCCCCGACCGCGTGCAGGCCCTCCACAGACTCCTCAAAGTTGAACGCGTATCCGCGGTCACGGATGGTCTCGATTTCTTCCCAGAGTTCGTCCCGGTCGGTGATGGTCTGTGGCGTCCGGCCAGGCAAGCCATGCCTGTCGATGGTCTCTGTGATCTGGGTATCGGGAAGGTGTGCGAGTATGGCCTTCCCCGCGGCGTGCTGGTGGAGGTAGTTCCGATGGCCAACCCGGGCGTACGTCTGTACCGAGTGTTTGCCCTGCGCGCCGTAGATGTGGACGCTCCGGCCGTGTTCCTCGACTGCACACCAGATCTTTTCCTCTGTCTCTTCTGCGAGTTCGTCGACTCTCGGCTTCGCCTCGTCGTAGAGCCGATACTTGTTCCGTGCCACTTCGCCGTAGTCCAGAAAGCGGATTCCGAGCTGATACTCGTTGTCGTCCTCGACGAGGAGACTGTTGGCCGCGAGTGTCTTCATATATCTGTGCGTCGTACTCTTCGCACAGCCGAGGTGGGCTGTCATTTCCGACACCGTGGCCGTGTCGTGTTTCTTGAGATACTCCATGATCTCGATTGCTCGCTCGATTGTTCCGACCGGCCTGTTGACAGCGGGCGGGATTGCCATACGTACACACATGTCTAACCGGCTTACAAGTGTTTTGTTCGAATAGCTTGAATCGATACAGCTAGCTCGGATCGGTAGCTAAAAGCCAACCCCTGACGACATGGCGCACGCATGCCAAAAATCGTCGATTTACTCGTCCGGAGAGATGGTTACACTCACGAGGAGTTCGCCAACCGATGGCAGGGCGACCACTCGGAGCTAGCGATGGACTTGCCAGGACTGCAACGCTACGTGACATCTGTCCCAACCGACCCAGAGCGTGCGGCGTACGACGGCGTGCTGGAGCTGTATTTCGAGGACATGAACGCACTCAGCGCCGCGTTCGATTCGGACCTTGCTGAGACGGTTCAGGCTGACGCGGCCGAGTTTATCGACCTAGAGGCCGGTCCCCGGCTGATCGTCGAGGAAACGGTCCAGCTCGACGAAAGAGACGACTGATAGCGTTCCGCCTGTTTTCCTGATCGACGCGGTTGCAGAGAGCGAGCCGACGCAGACATCAACCGTTGAGTCGGCTGCCATCGACGTAGAGCTTCCCGGCAGGTGGTCGGTCAGCGTCGTAACTATCGTGATACTCGAACAGTTGAATGAGCGCTCCGGTCGGGTTCGACGGTGGCACAAACGCCTCGGTCCAGTCCTGATACTCGCGGTGTTCGACGACGCTGTAACCGTTGCGCTCCAGTATCGCTTTCACGGCGTCAACAGCAGCTACTTCGAGCGTGACGTGGTGCAATCCCGGCCCGTAGTCGTCGAGATACGACGTGAGGAACGTGTCCGGTGCCTCCGGTGCGATGAGTTCGAGCCGCGACGCGTCTTGATTGAAGTCGTACTGCGCCCAGCGAAACCGTCCTTCGACGGACTCTTCGATGAGTTTCCGACAGCCGAGTGCGAACAGGAACGGTTCAGCGTCGGCGATATGCTCGACAGCGATCCCGATGTGGTCGACACGGATCGGCGGATCCACAGACATGGCGAGGACTGCGGCAGGCTCCCAATTATATGCTTGGGCCGAGAGTGCGGGCGGCGGTGAACTCAGTGCGGGTGCTGGGCGAATTGGCCGGCACAGTGCCGGGCAGACCGACTCTGATACCGTATCTGGAAAGGCATCCCAGTGACGCCCCCATATATCCCCAAATATTTATTACATATCCAGACTGTCACCTACGGGATGCCAACACAGCACCAGCACTCGTGGCAGCACCTCTCTCGACGAACACTTCTGAAGACAGGGGCCGCGGTTACCGGCATGACCGGAATCGGTGCCATCGAGACGGAGTTGGCGTACGCGCAGGCAGACGATGCCACGGTCACGATACGACGAGACGACTATGGCGTTCCACACATCTACGCCCGCGACGCTGACAGCCGTGCGCCGGTGTTCTACGGATTCGGATACGCAACGGCGGCAGACCGGCTCTATCAGCTCGAACTGTACCGGCGGTACTATCACGGGACTGTCGCGGCGGTCCTCGGTGCGGGTGACGAGGACACCGACTGGGTCCAGTTCGATATCGAAGCGCGGCGCAACACCGCAGGCGAGCCGCCACTGGACGAGCAGGCCGCTGAACAGTTGACGGCGGACCAGCGAGCGGTCCTGCAGGCGTTTACAGACGGCATCAACCGATACATTACCGAAGTCCGTGAAAGCGAGGACCTGCAGTTCCATCAGGCGTTTCAGGAACACGGGTTCGAACCCGAGGCGTTTACCACGACCGACGCTGCTGGGATGTTCGTCGCCAGTATGGCGTATTTCAGCGGCTTCCAGCTTGAGACACTCAGTGCGACTGTCCTTGACGCACTCACGCAGGAAACCGGGAGCGAACAGCGTGCGATGGAGCTATTCGAGGACCTGCAGTGGGGCGACGACCCCGGCTGCCCGACCTCGACGGTCCAGCCAGCGGATACCTACTCCCCTTCCTATACCGACGTGGGCGCAGGGCCGACACCCAACGTAACTGGGGGACAGCAGACAGACAGGGTGACACGCGGGGCAAGCGGCCCGTCTGCGACGCCGAGCAACGTCGTTACCGGCGGGGACTACACGCCCCCAGCTGACGCTGACGGAATGCACGAGGGCGAAATGGACCGGATGCGAACGCTTGCGTCCGGACTCGACAGGCTTGGCCTCCCGATCAAGTACGGCAGCAACGCCCTCGCTGTCCAGGGTGATATCACGGCCAGTGGCGATGCGCTACTGATGGGCGGGCCACAGATGGGGTTCAACACCCCCTCGATAATGTACGAAGCGAGCCTCCACGGCCCGGACTTCGATATCGCCGGTGTCACAGTTGCGGGATATCCGTTCATCATGTTCGGACACAATCGCAACGGGGCACTGACCTCGACCGCCGGCATCGACAACTGCATCCAGATGTTCACGGAGTCGATTACGACCAACTCGTCGGGGCCGGACACGTACACCTTTCAGGGCGAGGAGTACGAGGTTGAAACGGTCGAGCGGACAATTACTGTCGCTGATGGCGAGGACGTGACGTATACTGAACGGTTCACTCGCCACGGTGTCGTGACCCAGTGGGACCCTGACAACGGGGAAGCACTGGCACAGACGAAATCATACGCCGGCCGGCATATGAACTGCTGGCGGGCTTTCTATGAATGTCAGTTCGCGACGGACGCCGAGGCGTTCCGGGAATCAGCCAAGCGGTGTGACTATGCGTTGAACTTCATGTGGGCCGACAAGGACGGTGACATCGCGTATGTCCATCTGGGTCGGTATCCGGACAGCGAAGCGGTCGACTGGGACACCCGGCTGCCAGCCGATGGAACACAGTACGAGCTCACGGCGTCGGACTACCTGCGTGCGGCTGACGGTGACGTGCCCTACGCAATCAACCCCGAACCGGGGTACTCGGCACAGTGGAACAACAAACCCGCGCCTGCGTGGAACAACGGTGACCTGAGCTATTCGTGGTCGACCGACCACCGTGTGCAACGCATCATCAATCTGGTCGAGCAGCGGTTAGCGCAGGAGGGGACAGTTGATTATGACTTTCTGAAGACTGTTATCTACGACATCTCCTTCACCGACCTGCGTTCGATTCGGTACAGAGACCATCTGCTGGATGCGCTTGCGGACGCGGATCTCTCGGATACCGAACAGCAAGCACGCGACGAACTGGCCTCGTGGGACCACTTTGCACAGGCTGACGGCGAGGACAACGAGGGGCGCCACTCTGCTGGCTACACCATCTGGGATGCGACGTTCCCGTACATTCTGGAGGAGGTTTTCAGCGAGACGTTCGGAAGTGCCTACGGCCCGGCATCGTTCTTCCTCGGCTACGACTACGGTCGCGGCACCCTGATGCGGGTCCTCAACCCGGCGGAGACAGCACTGACGACGCAGGCAGAGTACGCGGATGGTGACATCACGGACGCGCTGGTCAGCGCGTTCCGGACGGCTGTGGGCGACCTCGCCGAGCAATACGACGGTGCCCCGGAGACTTGGCGGCGTGAGGCAGCGCTACACGAGTTCGACAATCTCGCGCTGTTCGGGATGCCTACCGGTGTCACGTCCGCGGGGAACACGGCGCTGATGAACCGCGGAACCGAGAACCACGTCGTCCGGCTGAGTGACGACCCGCAGGCAGAGAACATCCTCCCGCCCGGAAACGACGGCTACGTCGCACCAGACGGCACTACTGGCGAGCATTACGCCGACCAGCTGGCGATGTTCGAGAATTTCGAGTACAAACAGCTGTTGTTCGCCGACGCAGCTATTGAGTCCGCCACGACCGAGACCCGAACGCTGGCGCTGCCGGCAAACGCAACTGGCGGTGCTATCGGTAACACGCCGACGACTGACAGCACCGAGACAGACGAGGGTACTGCGGCGAGCGGCGCAACGACTACCGATGAGACAGACAGCGCGGACACAGCGACGGGGACGACTACCGCGACTGACGCCAGTGGACCCGGCTTCACGACACTGACTGGGGCGACAGCAGTCCTTGGGACTGCGCTGGCGTGGCTGTACAGACAAGAGGACGACACCAGATAGCCACCACTGCGGTGGGAATCAGGAGCCACGAGACGGGATACCGCCGCTACTGACCCCCTCGAACTGCGCGATACACGCTGACAGGGGCAAGGCTTTAATACGATTTGCTTAACAATAGATAATGAACCTATGTCGAGCGAAGGTACCTCATCAGACCGTACTGTAGGAATCGACCGGTCACGGAGACAGTTCCTCGCCGCAGCCGGCGCGGTCGGCGCGCTTGGCCTCGCCGGCTGTCAGGGCGGGTCCACGGGTGGCGACGAGGCAGTGACTATTGCGAGCCTGAACCCGATGACTGGCCCGTTCAGCTCTCTCGGACCGGGCCAGCGCACTGGGGCTGAACTCGCCGTCACGGAGATAAACAACAACGACGACTACGACTTCGAGTTCGAGCTGGTGACGGGCGATACAGAAACCGAGGCCGGGGCCGCACAGTCCGAGGCACAGCGCGTCGTTCAAGAAGAGGGGGCAGAGTTTGTGTTCGGTGCGATATCAAGCTCCGTTGCACTCGGGCTGAACGACTTTGCCGCTCAGTCGGAGCATATCTATTTCCCGGGCGGCGCAGCAGTCCCGATCACCGGGTCTGCCTGCAACGAATGGGTGTTCCGCTTCGAAACGAACACCGCACAGATTGCCGAGGCGATATCGGCGTACTCAGTCAACAATTTGGGGAACAACGTCTGGTTCCACTACGCGGACTACGCGTACGGCGACTCGGTGTACAACCGCACCAGCAGGCGCATGGCGGCCGCCAGCGACGACTACACCGAGGTCGGGACATCAACGTCCGAGTTGGGTGCCAGCAACTACGGCTCGTTCATCACGCAGATCAGCAACTCTGACGCTGACGTGGTCGTGCTTGGGATGACCGGTGGTGATCTGGTGAACTTCACCAACCAGGCCGCGGATCAGGGCCTCACCGACCAGATCGCTGTCGTCGGTCCGACCCAGACGTTCCAGAGCGTCCGTGCCGGAACCGGGTCGAACAGCGTCGGCACATTCGGCGGCGCTCGGTACGACCCTTCGCTCGACACCGGTGACAATCAGGCGTTCGTCGAGGCCTACGCCAGCGAGAACGACCGTGAGCCCGGCAACTTCGCCCGCGTTGGCTACGACTCGCTGCGGTTGATGGCGAAAGGCATGAACGAGGCCGGAAGTACCGAACCGGCGGATGTCCGAGACGCCCTCGAAGGTGGCACGTTCACGACAGTACTGGGAGACATCACCCTTCGAGAGAGCGATCATCAGGCCACGAACCCAACGTGGATGGCTGAGCTCGTTGAAGGCGACGGTGATACAGCGGATGTGGAACTCCTTGAGCAGGTCCCGGGTTCGGAAACACTCCCACCGGCCAGTGACCTCGGCTGTGAGATGTAGGTAGTACAATGGTTGCTGCCGATTTCATCGAACAACTGCTGAATGGCCTCACCCTGGGGATGGTTTACGTCCTGCTAGCCGCCGGGCTGTCAGTCATTTTCGGCGTGATGGACGTGATCAACTTCTCCCATGGCGAACTGTTCGCACTCGGTGCGTACTTCGCGCTGACCATCATTGCGCCGTTCGGAGCGGGGACTGGATTCTGGGTCGCGATAGTGGTTGCCCCGGTCGTCGTCGGTCTCATCGGGGCCGCTATCGAGCGAACGACTGTCCGGCCGTTATACGGTCGGGACCCGCTGTATCACATTCTCCTGACGTTCGGGCTGGTGCTCGTAATCAACGACGGCATCCGTCTTATTTGGGGGACACAGCAACGACAGCTAGCTGTCCCGGCGTATCTGAGCCGCCCGGTGTCTATACTGGGCGTTCAAGTATCGGTGTATAATTATTTCATGATCGTCTTTGCGGCGTTGCTCGCGGTCGTGACGTGGTACCTGCTGAACCGGACAAAGTACGGGATGATTATCCGTGCCGGGTCACAGGACCGTGAGATGGTTCGTAACGTCGGGATCGACATCGACCAGTACTACACGCTGGTCTTTGGCGTCGGTGCGGCGCTCGCTGCCGTCGCCGGGATTGTCCTCGGCGGCTACCAGAACGTAAACACTGGCATGGGCAACAGCGTCATCATTCCGGCGTTCGTCGTCGTCGTCCTCGGCGGTCTCGGTAGTTTCAGAGGGGCCGTCTTCGGCGGATTGCTCGTCGGTGTCGTCCAGACGCTTATGCGGGCCTACAGCGGGACTGTCCTTGCCACATTCGGTGAGACAACGCTGAGCGTTCCCAATCTCGAAGGGCTGACCGTGTACCTGCTTATGATCGCGGTGTTGCTCGTCAAACCGCAAGGACTGTTCGGAACCCGGGGTGACGAGTCGGAAGGGGAAGGTGAACTTCTCGTCGGTGGGTACGGCGGGATACTGGCAGACAGCACACGGGTCCGGCTCGGCGGAATCGCCGTTGCCGCGCTCGCAGTCGCGCCAGTGGCGATTCTGCTCATGGGCGATCAGTACTACCTTGTCGTCCTCAACGAGATTCTCATCTGGGCTATCTTCGCACTGAGTCTCGATATCGTGATGGGCTATGCCGGACTGGTGCCACTCGGCCACACAATGTTCTACGGCGTCGGCGCATACACCGCTGCGCTCGTGATGTTGCACTACTCGCAGTCGGTTTTCGTCGTGTTACTTGGGGCTATCCTCCTCTGTGCCCTCTTGGCTTGGGTCGTCGGCAGCCTCTCCATTCGGGTTTCCGGCGTGTATTTCGCGATGATTACGCTGGCGTTTGCGGAGTTACTCTACAGCGCTGTGTTCAAGTTCGACTTCACCGGCGGGAGCGACGGACTGCTCGGCTTTGAGGCGTTCCTCGGACTCGGTAGTGTCGGGGCGTCGCTCTCGAACATTGAGTTCGGGGTCCTCGGGTACGAAGTCGGACAGCAGTTCGTGTTCTACTATCTCGCCCTGCTGATTGCTGTACTCTCTTTCCTGTTCGCTCGGCGAATGATGAACGCACCGTTTGGTAGTGTCCTGCAGTCGATCCGGGAAAGCGAAGAGCGGGCGGAGTTCATCGGGTACGACGTCAACAGATACAAACGTCGAGCGTTTGTTGTTAGCGGCGGCATGGCCGGACTGGCCGGGGGTCTCCTCGCCGTCAGTCCGTCGACTGTCATTATCTCACCGGACCAGACCCTCAATTGGATCCACTCGGGCGAGGTCATCGTGATCGCGCTGTTCGGTGGGATGGGGACACTGTACGGTCCCATGATTGGCTCTGGTGTCTTCTTTGGTGCCGAGGAATTCCTCTCGTCGTACACCGACCAGTGGCGGCTCATTATCGGAACGATGTTCGTGCTGTTCGTGCTGTTTGTCCCACGCGGTATCGTATCGATTCCGTCCCTCGTCGCACAGCGACTTGAGACGGCCAACAACGCGGATGGTGCCGTTGACATGGACGAACGGGAAGTGAGAAGCGATGACTGAGACTGTCCTCGAAACGGACGGACTGACGAAGCGGTTCGGAAAGCTCACCGCTGTTGACGACGTGTCGCTGTCAGTTGCGGACGGTGAGTTCAGGAGCGTTATCGGACCAAACGGGGCCGGGAAGACGACGACGTTCAATCTCATCACTGGCGCGCTATCGCCGTCGGCGGGCGTGGTACGGTTCAAGGGTGAGGATATTACTAACGTCGCGCCACACGAACGGGTCGGCCGCGGACTGGGACGGTCGTTCCAGATTACGAACGTGTTCGGCGGTCTCACCGTAAGAGAAAACGTGCGTCTGGCAGCACAGTCCGTCCACAGTGACGAGATCAACCCGGGCGAAGCACTGTTCAGTGACAAGAACGGCTTCGACGAGATTACGGAGCAAACTGGGACGGTGCTGGAGCAGATCGGGCTTCACGACCGTGCTGACGAGCACGCGGAGGCTCTGGCGTACGGTGATCAGCGCCGACTCGAACTGGGCCTCGTACTGGCGACAGACCCAGATCTCGTCATGCTCGACGAACCAACTGCCGGCATGAGTAGCGAGGAAACACAGGCCACAATGAAGCTTATCGATGACGTCCTTTCAGACCGGTCGCTGATGCTCATCGAACACGATATCGACCTTGTGATGCGTGTCTCGGACCGGATTACCGTATTGACTCGCGGCGAAGAACTCGCAAGCGGGACGCCCGAAGAGATCGCAAACAACGAGGACGTCCGCGATGCGTACCTCGGTGGTGTTCGAGAATGACCGACCCGCTACTCTCCCTCGAAGACGTCCGGGCTGGATACGGGATGACTGAGGTACTACAGGGTGTTTCGATGGATGTCGAACGCGGAAGCGTCGTGTCGCTTGTCGGGCGCAACGGCGTCGGCAAGACAACGACGCTCCGCTCGATTGTCGGCAATATCACTCCGAATGGAGGGGAAATTACGTTCAACGGCGAAGACATCACGACACTCAGTCCCGAGGCGACGATCCGGCGGGGCATCGGGTTCGTCCCCGAAGAGCGACGTATTTTCCCCGAGCTGACCGTCCGAGAGAATATCCGGATGGGTGAGATCGGTGCTGAGTCCCCTGACGGCCCATCAGTCGACGATGTACTGGACATGTTCGAGAACCTTGCGGAGCGAGAACACAAGGACGGATCAGTCCTTTCAGGTGGCGAACAGCAGATGCTCGCGGTCGGCCGTGCCCTCACTGCTGACCCGGATCTGTTGCTACTCGATGAACCGACTGAAGGGCTTGCACCCTATGTCGTCCGGCAGATCGAAGACCTGATCCTCGAACTGAACGAACACGGTATCACGGTACTGGTTGTCGAGCAGAATATCCCGGTCGCGTTGGATGTCTCAGAGTACACGTACATCCTTGAAAAGGGCGAGATTGTCCACGAAGGAACAGCGGCGGAGATACAGGACAGCGACGACGTACTCGATAGACACCTCGGCGTCGGCGTCACTGACTGACTGTTGCAAAACCGGCGGAGAGCGGGACAGTCCTTATTCATGGACCGCATAGCGCCAGTCCGTGACCGCGGGCCGACTATCGGTCGAGTTCAATGCACCGAGCGGTAGCGTCTGTCTGGGTGTGAACAAGTCCCACGATCTGTTTTATTCTGTTGAATCGTCAAGCACCACGTCATATGTGTATTTTAGGCGGAATCAGGTGGCAGCACAGGTGTTCTGCCAATATCAACGAGTTCGAGTTAGTAGAACTATTGATATGAGAGATTCACCTGTAGCTCGCCGGAGATTCCCCGGATGAGGTCGGTCAGCTCGTTTTCGATGCGTTCTGAGTCCAGTCGGTTTGCCGGTCCTGAGACACTGATGGCACCGTACGTGTTACCGGCGTTGTCTACCAGAGGTGCGCCGACACCGGCGACGCCTTCGAGGAACTGGTCGATGCCGTAGGCGACGCCGCGGTCCTGAATCTCGTTGAGTTCTGCTTCGAGTTCCTGCCGGTCCCGACCATCAGGAAGTGGGTAGTCGTAACTTTCGAGGATTGTCTCCCGCCTGCGTTTCGGCAACACTGAGAGGATTGCCATGCCACCAGCCAATCTGTACAGTTCGGTGTACTGGCCGATCTGCGAGTTCGTCTGAATCGCCCGACTGCCGAGTGCTTTGGCAAGGAAGACGGCCTTGCCGTTCTCTTCGACGATCCACCACGCCTTTTCATCAGTTTCGTCGGCTATCTCGCTCAGTTTCGGCGTGACCTCCTGGTACATTTCCTGTCGCTCGCGAACTTTCATGCCAATATCCAGAAACCGCAGGCTCAGTTGATACGCTTTGTCCTTGTTCTGAACGACGTAACCTCGACTCTTGAGCGTTGAAAGATGAACGTGGACTGTACTCTTGGGCATCCCCACCTGCTCTGCCAACTCAGTGACCCCGAGTGGCTGCTCCGCTTTCAGTGCTTCAACAATGTCCAGCACCCTCCCGGCGGACTCGATCGGGTCTTGTCCCGTCATACCCGTATATTCGGCTAAATGATTATAAAATCATTCAATTAGATTGAACTCTATTTTCGGGTACCGTGTTACTCGGTGGTGTCGCGGCGACGGAACCCTGATATACATACCCAAGATTTGACAGCAGAGGAAAGTCTCTGAATCCCGTCGTTTCGTTTATTTATTTGCCGATCACTGAAAACCGGAGTACGGCGGCAGCAGGTATGTTCTAGTGCCAGTGAGTACTGTTATGATACAAGAACACCCTTGCTGCGCAGCGGCGCGTTCAGTCTGATTGAATCCGATTTCGGCATACGAATCGCGGGGAACCCATGGTGAGGATATCAGTGGTGGTTGGGATAGCCCTGCCGTAGTGTCTCAGTCCGCTTCGATTCGTCTGTGCAGACCCAGCGAGTTCCCTGCATAATACGCACTTCATGTGTGTCACGCTATTGTTTTCCTCTGTCAGGCAACAGTATGACCTGTAATCGGTATCTCACCAGCCGATGCCGACGAGCTAATACACGTACACCTGTTATTTCTCACAACGCCCCCGAATCATCCGAGACACTGTTCTACAGTGCAACTCTCTGATCTACAGTGAGAATTGTTCATTGCTATTGAATCACTGGTAATGGTGTGTCTATTGCAGGCCATAGGATTGACAACTCCGATAATAGCTGTACGCCTGTTATCGACGCACTGTAGAGATGTCGCATTATGAAACGGGGGCGAGTTACTACTCAGTCGCTACGAACTGTCGAGGCTCAGGCGGCAACTGACGCCACATGGCTAGCTACTTCTGCCGAGTCTCGGGATGGTTTTCACAATGCGAAACAAACACCCACGCTCACTCGAAGGAAGGGAGCAGTGAACACTGCAGAAGCATCCAGCGGCCCCTATTGCTAGCCCGTTCGCAAGCAACCGTGAAAACGCGCTCAGCTTCGCTCGGTACCAGTGGAATCAATTGCGCATCTCCCAGTCGGCACTACCGTTGGGATGTTCTCTGAAGCACCCCATCAAGCGTTGCGGAATGCGAAAAATCAGGCGGCAAGCGGGCTTTCTTTGTCGATGTCCGCTTCGCTGTTTTTAATTGCAGTGCCGGAGTCCACATCAAAGAGATGGATGGTCTCCTCTGGGAACCTCAAACCGACCGTGACTCCATTCTCAAGGCCCGATCCATCCTCGACGGTGACCGTATACTGCTGTCCGTCGATAGTCACGTACACATGGAACAGGTCCCCAAGTGGCTCAACAACGTCGACGGTCGCGGTGACGGTCTGCTTCGAGTCTGTGGTGGGGGTGAGTTGAATATCTTCAGGTCGGACACCGAGAATGACTTCTTCGTACCCGTCAAGCTGGTCGGCGGTTTCGGCAGATGGCGTATATGTAAACTCTTGATGCACTAGCGACCCGTCCTCGACAGTGACAGGGATAAAGTTCATCGATGGCGACCCGATAAACCCGGCGACAAACCGATTGGCCGGACGGTGGTAACACTCCAGTGGTGTTCCGACCTGCTGTAACACTCCGTCGTCCAGAATAGCGATCCGGTCGCCCATTGTCATTGCCTCCGTCTGGTCATGGGTGACGTAGATCGTTGTCACGTCGAGTTCGTTCTGGAGGCGCTTTAGCTCGGTCCGCATTTTCGTTCGGAGTTTGGCATCCAGATTACTCAGTGGCTCGTCCATCAAGAACACTGCCGGATCCCGAACGATTGCTCTCCCGAGAGCCACCCGCTGTTGCTGGCCACCAGACAACTCCTTTGGCTGATCATTGAGCAGGTCCTTGATGCCCATCATCTCGGCTGTCTCGGTTACGCGCTGTTCAATCGTCTCTGTATCCAGATCTGTCGTCATCTTCAACCCAAACGACATATTCTCCTTTGCGGTCATATGTGGATAGAGCGCGTAGTTCTGAAACACCATCGCGATATCGCGGTCACGGGGCTCGCTACCGATCACAGACTCATTTCCGATCAAAATATCGCCTTCAGTCACCGTCTCAAGTCCGGCAACCATCCGCAAGGTTGTCGATTTTCCACAGCCGGATGGGCCCACCAGTACCAGAAACTCACCGTCATTTAGCGACATATTCACCGTATCGACAGCGACGACCTCATCGCTCCCGTCGGAGAACGTCTTAACTAGGTTCTTGAGCTCTAACTGTGTCATGCGATACGTGTTATTCATCCACAGTAATATATAATAGTTTGTGTTCTTGGATTATCGATGGGAACCTTTCATATACTTGGAGAGGATTAGCGTTCGTATACACAACTAGCGGTAGTGAGCAGAGCACAACTATGGTTCGATTCACAACAGAGTCAGAGTCGGAGTCAGTGTACCATCAGTTAGGTGTCACGCCGGTCATCAATGCAGCGGGAACGAAAACGCGAATCGGTGGTAGCCTTATTCGGGAGGAAGCCGCGGACGCCATGCGCGCTGCTGCGGACGAATTCGTCCAGTTGAGTGATCTGGAGGCGAAGGCTTCCGAACAGATCGCTGAGATTGCCGGGTCGGAGGCCGGATACGTTTCCCCGGGTGCTGAAGCTGGCCTGTTGTTGGCCGCGGCTGCCGCAATCGCGGGGGACGATCCGAAGACGATGTCGGAGTTACCCCATCCGACGGACGCACCAAACGACATCGTGATGCCCCGGACTCACCGAACGGGGTACGACCACGCATTGCGAGCGGCTGGTGCAAACATCGTCGATGTCGGAACAAACGATTACCACCTCGGTACTGGTGCGACAAACGTGGAGCCCTGGGAAATCGAAAGTGCTATAGACGAAAACACTGCCGGGATTGCGTACGTCCAGAAAACGTACACACAGCCCGACCTCTCGACTGTCTCGGAGATCGCACATCGACACGATCTGCCCGTGATCGTCGACGCTGCTGCCGAGGTTCCGCCCATTGAGAACCTCTCGCGTTTCGTCGAACAGGGGGCAGACATGGTAGTGTTCAGTGGTGGCAAAGGGATTCGTGGCCCACAGACGACTGGCCTCATCGCCGGCAAACGTCGGTACATCCGTTCCATCGCTGTCCAACACCAGGATATGCATGTCGATCGGCGGGTGTGGAATCCACCGAGCTCGCTCATTGATACGGAACAGTTCGATGGAGTCCCCAGACAGGGAATCGGACGGTCGCTCAAGGTCGGGAAAGAGGAGCTTGTCGGCCTCATTCGCGCGCTGGAACTATTCATTGAAGAGGACCAGGAAGCGCTTGTTGCCGAGTGGGAGACGCTCGCCCAACGCATGGCGAGCCAGCTTGCGGCAGCGGGTGTGGAGACGACAGTTGTCACTGGCGGTGAGCAGAGCGTCGCTCCTCGCGTCGTTGCGGATATCGCTGGCTCCCAGTCAACTCTCTCGGCGGCTGTGCTGGTGGCAGAACTGCAGCGGGAGGACCCGCGTGTGTATGTCGGTGAGGACCGCATCGATGAGGGCGAGATTGTTCTCAACCCAATGTGTCTTGATGAAGACGGTGCTGCGTACGTCGTCGACCGTCTGCTCACACATATATGACGAAGATAAGTTATAAATAATAACTTACAATATCATAACATAGCATGCAGGTCCTGATAATAGTTGCCCACCCAGACGACGCAGACGTCTTCTGTGGCGGTACGATAGCAAAGCACGCTGAACGTGGTGACGAGGTCAGTATCGTACATATGACTCGTGGAGAGTACGGCGGGCTCCGGATGGACTCACAGGAAGCGGTCGGGCGAGTCCGTGAACAGGAGGCCCGCGCCTCGGGGGCGGTGTTAGGCGCGTCAGAAGTCACGTTTCTCGAATTCAAAGACGGACGAGTCACTTACTCCTTGGAAAACCGTTTTGAGATGGTGGATGTAATCCGGGAATACAATCCGGATATTATCCTCACGCATTACAAAGACGATCTGCATCCCGACCACCGCGCGACTTCACGGTTAGTTACGGACGCGTATTACATGGCGTCGCTCCCCCTCGTCGAGACGGATTTCGAACCCTGTGACCCGGACAATATCTACTACTTCGGCAAGCCGACATCGGAGTTTACACCCTCCATGTTCATCGATATCGATGGGTATCTGGAACAAAAGGTCACAGCAATTGAGAAACACGAGTCACAGGTGGAGTTCCTCGTCGAACATGGGGGGATTGACGCCGAGTTCGATAACCTTGTCGACGGACTCCGCGCCGAGAATCTCGTGTACGGAAAACAGGCTGGGGCCCGCAGTGCAGAGGGGTTCGTCCCGCTGCATGAGTCTGCACAAGACTTCCTCGGATGACGCCGCAGGCGCGTCCGGTTCGTTGATGTGGCGGCCCCTCACTCGGGAATCGTGACCGGGAGGCTCCCTGTTGTGTCGACTGTCCCTGCCAGTGTTTTCGCCGCTGTCTGAAGCGCACCCGGCGAGTAGTCATATGTCGTCAAAAACGTCGCCGCACCGGGACAGACAGCGAGGTCGTATGGGTTCCGCACAGCAAGGACAGCCAACTGCTCGTATTCCACAACGAGTGACCGGAGCGTCGCTGCCTGTGCCGTGTTGGACAGTGCATCGTAACTGACGGCCACTATCTGCTCGTTCGCTGCCGCTATGTCGACGGCCTCACCGCCGGCTATGGTATGTGTCGTGATTTCAAACCCGACCTCTCTGAGCGCAGCAGCAACTAGTTCTGGGTCGTATCGATCATCCTCGGCGGGCGACCCCCGCGTCCCGGTAAAGCTGACCACGTGCAGACGGCGTGACGTATCGAACGGCAGTGTCTCGCTGTCGTCCCTGACGAGCGTTACCCCACACTCTGCGATTTCGGACGCAAGCTGTTTCGATGTGGCTACACAGCGACGCCACTCCGGCACTTCACCACCCGCAGATTCGCCCACCCGCTGCTGCTTGTATCGCTGGATGCGATGCAGCGACCGGTCGATTCGTTCTTCGGTAAGTCGTCCCGTCCGGACGGCAGTAAGCACGGCTTCAATCGCTGCGCGCTGTCGCTCAAGTGTATGCGAAACAGTGATCATATCACACCCCGCTTCTATCGCGCAGACAGCCCCTTCGGCGGTGCCGACGCCTTCAGCAATCGCATCCATCTCGAGGCAGTCCGTGATGAGTAAGCCATCAAACCCTAATTCCTCGCGAAGCAGTCCTGTCTGCACTTCCGGAGATATCGTCGCCGGCAGTTCTTCATCACCTGTTATCGCCGGAAAGGCGACATGCGTGGTCATAATCGCGTCGATGCCGCCCTGTATCGCAGCTTCGAACGGGGGAAACTCCACGCGTTCCAATCGAGGCCGCTCGTGCGCGACCACCGGCAGATCGAGATGTGAATCGACTGCCGTGTCGCCATGACCGGGAAAGTGCTTTCCACAGGCCGAGACATCCACGGACTGAAGGCCCTGCGCCATGGCTGTACCCAGCGCGCCCACACGCTCGGGATCTTCACCAAAGGACCTGACACCGATTACGGGGTTGTCTGGGTTGTTGTTGACATCGAGAACTGGCGCGAGGTTCAGATTGATCCCGAGACTCCGTAGCTCCCGTCCGACGGTCGCACCTGCTTTTCGGGCCATCGCGTCGTCATCACAGGCCCCGATGAGCATCTGACCCGGGAGCTGTGTACCCCAGTTGAGACGTGAAACGACACCGCCTTCCTGATCGGTAGCGATGAACAGCGGGAGGCCAGCCCCGACCGCTGTGGCTTCTGACTGCAACTCCGCTGAGAGCGCTGTCACCTGCGATGGAGATGTAATGTTTCTGCTGAAATAAATGATGTTTCCGAGGTTGTACTCACGGATCAGTTCCCGCGACCCAGCCGTCGGTTCGGAGCCATCGAAGCCAGCCATGAACAACTGACCGACTTTCTGTGCCAGTGGCATACTCGCTACTGTCTGCGTCTGCATATACCAACACGCGACGTGCTGGGGATATAAAACTACGTTTGCGGTCGCGGACCGCGATAAAACTGGGTTTGAAGATTACTGCTTGACGCTCCCGGAAGTTAGCCCGGAAACGATCTGGCGCTGGAACACGACGAAGATGGCGAGCAGTGGGACAGCGGCGAGGGTCGAGGCTGCCATCATCTGGCCCCACATCGTCTGATCCTGTTGCTGGAAGTTCTGAATCCCAATCGAGAACGGCGTCACGCTGTCAGTCGCCAGCACCGATGCGAAAAGCACCTCGTTGAATGCGAGCAGGAACACGAACATTCCAGTCGCAGCTAAACCGGGTGCTGCAAGCGGCATAACGACGCGGAACAGGGCCTGTGTCCGCGTACAGCCGTCGATTCGCGCAGCTTCCTCCAGTGCGGTCGGAATTGTGTCGAAGTACCCGCGAAGCATCCAGATGGTAAATGGGACGGTAAACGTCGTATAGAGGAATATCATCCCGTGGTACGTGTCTTTCATCGGAATGTTCGCGGACTGGTCCATGAGGATGAACAGCAGAAACATCGGGATGAGGATGAGTACGCCGGGTATCATCTGCGTTGCGAGTGCCCCCATCTCGAACTTCTCCTTGCCGGGGAACTCGTATCGTGACAACGAGTAGGCGGCCAGTCCACCGATAAACAGCGAGAGGACCGTTGTTACACTCGATATGATCAAGCTGTTAACGTAGTAGTCGACAAGCGGGAATCGCTGGAACATCAGGACGTAGTTCTGGACATAGGGGTCTGCCGGAATTATGTCCAGCCCGAGCTGCAACACTTCATCCCGCGTTTTGAACGACGTCGTGAACATCATCCAGACGGGGAATATCGCGAAGATGAGAATGAGGATGAGTACGGAGCGCCAGAGCAGTTGGTATATGAGTTCTTTGCCATCCGCAGTCAGTCGCATTTCGTCGGGCAACATGGTACGTTCTGACCCGACAGCGGCCATGAGGGAGCTGAGCATCTCAGACAGCACCTCCGTCGTAGCTAGACGCCACAACGCGCTTGTAATAGACGTATGCAATAGTCATCGAAAACAGGAACAGCATCGCGCTGAGTGCGGACCCGATCCCGTATGCACTCTGTTTGAAGCCAAAGGAGTAAATGAGCAACATCAGTACGTTCCCCGATTCGCTGGGTGACCCACCCAGCAGAATGTATGGGACGGGGAAATTGATGAACGTCCAGAGAATCAACAGCAGTAGAATGACGGCAGAAACGGGCTTCAACTGTGGCAGTGTCACGTACCGCAGCTTCCCCCATCGGCCGGCCCCATCGATTTCGGCAGCCTCGTACAATTGCTCAGGAACCGACTGCAGTCCAGCGTACAGCATGATCGCTGCATACGGGAAGTTCCGCCAGACGTTCGCGATAATTATTGCATACAGGGAGTTTGGACCCAGAAGCCAGAACAGTGACCCCTCGATGAGTCCGGCCTGACGGAGCAACGCATTGATGACGCCAGTATCGCTCCGGAACATCATCCGCCACGTAAGGAGCGTGACGACAACCGGCGTCACATACGGAATCAGAATCACGGTCCGCGCGACAAGCTTGCCCCGGAACTGCTTATCGAGGGTCAGGGCGGTGACGAGCCCGAGAACGTACGTCCCTATCACTGACCCAACCGTATACAAAATAGTGACTTTGAGCGAGTTCCAGAACTGTGCGCCATAGATCGTATTCTTCTGGAACACCTTCATGAAGTGGTCAAGTCCAACGAACGTCTCAGGGCGGAACCAGTCGGTGTATCTGAGCGACGGGAACTCATAGAAGCTCATAACGAACCCGAGAATGACCGGAATCCCGTGGACGAGAAGCATCATCGCCAGGGCCGGTGCAATGAGCTTGAGTCCGAACCGCTGGCTTGCCGGTAACGAACTAACGTACGGGACATGGACTGCTGGCAGTCGACGTCTGACTCGCTGGTATGCGGACAGAAGCATACAGAATCGATTATTATGCAATGTATTTAACCGTTCTGCACGACGCCGGGACGTGACCCTACGAGACAGTGCAATTACGGATTCGACTGTCGAAGCGGTATGACACAGCAAAAACGACTGCTGGCGGGGTTCAGTCCTGGAGCGCGTTCTCTGCCTGCATCGCAGCCTGTTGGAGTGCCGCTTCGGTATCTCCTTCTGACCAAGAGTTCGTTGCTGCCTTCGTGAGCACCTTTGTGACGGCCCCTTTGATCGCTCCGGAGACATCACCCCACCCCACGACTTGTGGCGCTGTCTTTGCGTTTGTGTTGTTCAGCACATCTTCGCTGAAGGACTGGTACAGCTCACCCTGGAACGCTTCTTGTTCGAAGCTACTCTTGATTGTCGGCAGGAAGCCAGACCCCTTCGCAAGCTCTGCGTTGACCTCCGGCTGCATCAGATACTCGATGAATGTCGCGGCTGCGCCCTTCTTTTTTGTCCATGGATGGATTCCCATGAGATTCACTCCAAAAAAGGTCGACGACTCTCCCCGGGGGCCAGCCGGTGGCTTGCCGACGCCAAGCTCGGCATCGATACCGTTTGCAACTCTGAGTCCCTGCCACGTAGAGGCTATCCGCTTGCTGCTAAACGCGTTGTTTCGGGCAACACCGTTCCACTCGACTGACGCCTGTGGGGACGCTTTGTGCGTTGTCGACAGGTCCTTGTAGAAATTCAGCGCCTCCACGGCCGCGTCGCTGTCAAATGTCGGCTCGGACCCGTTAATGACGCTCCCGCCGTTTTGCCAGATGAGCATCATATAGTACTGGACGACAGCCCAGTTGTTCGCACCAGGGATGCCAAACAGGTATCTCGTGTTGTAACCCTCCTGTTCCCACTTTTCGGCCTGTTTGTTATACTTCGTCGCGTCATCTGCGAGTTCGTCCCAGGTCGAAGGGGGACCATCGATACCAGCTTCCTCGAACAGGGATTTATAGTAAATATGTCCACGAGGTCCCCAGAACCAGGGGAATCCTGCCCGGACACCGTCAAACTTGCCTATCTGAAGCGGGGACTCGTAGATATTGTCCGTCGGCATTGAAACGCCGGCTTCTTCGAGGTCCAGCCAGCCGTCGGAGTTGACCTGTTGTGGCAACCACGTCGATGCGATCTCCTCGACATCCGGACCGGTCCGGGTGGAGATACTGTTGTTTTGCTTCTTCCGAGCGACGCCCCAGCCCATCGTCTCGAAATCCACGGTGATTCCGTGTTTTTTCTTTAGTATTGGATTGTGTTTCTCGTAGAACGTCTCAATGTGGTCGTTGACGAAGTGACGGACTGTGAGAGTGGTTATATCGTTCGACTGGTTGCCGGTGTTCGCTCCGGAATCACCGCTATCTCCGTCTCCGGGAGTACTCTCCGAACTTTCATTGCCCCCACAGCCTGCGAGCAGCGTGACCGTTGCCGCGCCGGCGCTTTTGATGAAGTGGCGTCGCTTGCCACTCCGCAAACTACTGTCTGACATGTGCTATCACCAACGACCCAAGTAGTATATATAATTAATTATTTAGGTAATATTGCTGTTATCGGTGTCAGACACCATCACAAATACCTATCGTATGGTTTTATATACGCGGGCAGTCATCCTACGACCTAAGCGATTACAGAAATCTACAGTCAGACAGACTGTCGCTGGCTGACCAAAGCGCCTCTGCCGACGCTGTCGGTGGCGCAACCGACCGCAGTGCCGTCCTACACAATCAAAATATGACCACACACGCAGTCTACGACGAGATCCGTACCGGTATCGACCGACTGAATGATTTCGAGATGAGCACCCGTGATCTTTCCGAGCCACGTAAGCGTATTGCAAACGCTAATAGAGTCCACTTCATCGGCTGTGGGTCTTCTTACTGGACCGGTGTGATCGGTCAATATGCGGCGTTCCAGAGCGGCATTGATGCAACAGCGTACGCCGCATCAGAATACCTGTTCGCTGGTCCACCGATTACTGAGCAAACGGTTGTCGTCGCCTACTCCCAGTCTGGCGAGACATCTGAAACCGTTACAGCAGCGCGACGAGCAAAAGAGCGTGGTGCGGCCGTTATCGGGATTACAAACAGCAACGGTTCATCGCTCGGGACAGTAGCGGACGTGGCCCTTGTCACGCCGGCGGGAACCGAGAAGGCAGTCCTTGCTACCAAAACAGTCGATGCCGCGTTGATGCTGACCCTCTCGTTGCTCGGGGGCAAGTACAGCGAGCGCACACCGAGCGAGTTACAGCGCACGTGCCGGAATGTTCTCAATCAGGACTTCAAGGCAGCCGTCGCAGTCCTTTCGGAAGCCACGACTCTCTATACGCTCGGACGGGGAATCGAATACGGACTTGCAGGCGAGGCTGCGACGAAGTTCGGCGAGGGTGCGCTGTTACATACAACACCACTCCCGACACCTGAAATCAGCCACGGCCCCATCGCCAACGCCGCCGGGGAGCCGGCACTCGTCATTGCCGCTCACGAATCGAAGTCAGCGCTGACCAGCGAGGTTGTTTCGAAGCTACGCGACGCTGACGTTACTACTATTGTCCTCCGGCGGCCGACGAACAATTACGGTGGAGACATCTCAATAGAACTCCCCCCGCAATCGCCAGACCACCCGATAGTGCCGTTAAAAATCCTGCAATCGCTCACGTACAAGACGGCCGTCAAGAAGGGATACAATCCGGATGATCCACCGGAACTATCAAAACATATCGAGTGGAGCGCACTGCGGTAACTGCTGATTCGCGCTTATATCCGTTCGACTCGTAACACCGACGCGTGCTGGATCGTACAGATTAGATCCTGAAGGTTAATCACACTCCGCTGCGATGCAGCAGTATGCAAATCACCGGATACGAACTGTTCGAAATCCCTCCCCGCTGGGTCTTCCTCAAACTAGAAACCAGCACTGGGCTTCTGGGCTGGGGTGAGCCTGTTATTGAAGGTAGAGCAAAGACAGTTCGAGCGGCGGTCGAGGAGATGTTGGACCAGTACCTTATCGGGAAGGACCCGTTTCGGATAGAAGACCACTGGCAAGCGCTGTACCGGGGCGGATTCTATCGCGGCGGGCCGATCCTGATGTCCGCCATCGCTGGCATCAATCAAGCACTCTGGGATATCAAGGGGAAACATTTCGATGCCCCTGTGTATGAACTGCTGGGTGGGAAAAGTCGAGAAAAGGTACGAGTGTACAAGTGGATCGGCGGTGACCGGCCAGAGGATGTCGCTGCGGAAGCGACGCGATTAGCTGAGGCTGGCTACACCGCGCTCAAAATGGACGCGACGAATCAGACCAGATTCATCGAAACGAGAGCGTCGCTCGATGAGATCACAGACCGAATTCAGCACGTTCGAACAGCGGTGGACGACCGAGTAGATATCGGGATTGATTTCAGAGGTCGAGTCTCGAAATCGATGGCGAAAACCCTTGCCAACCGTCTTGAATCCGTTGAGCCGATGTTCATTGAAGAGCCGGTGCTTCCCGAAAACATCGAACACCTTCCGACCATCGCAGCACAGACACACGCACCCATCGCAGCAGGTGAGCGGTTATACTCGAGATGGGATTACAAAGATCTCCTCAAAACGGGGGCAATCGACGTGATTCAGCCCGACGTCTCTCATGCAGGGGGTATCTCAGAGATGGTCAAACTGGCAAACATGGCGGAATCACACGATGTCGCCATTGCTCCGAACTGCCCGCTGGGACCGATTGCACTGGCTGCGTCGATTCAGGTCGATACGGTCGTTCCAAATCTATTAGTACAGGATCAGGGGTTTGCTGTCCACTCTGGGGCGACCAGTCCCGCACATGACCTGCTACAGTCGAATCCGTTTTCGTTCGACGAGGGCTACCTGAAGACGCTGGACGGTCCGGGCCTGGGTATCGATGTAGCGCTAGATGTGGTTCGAGAAAAAGCAGAAGCAGATATCGACTGGTACAATCCGATATGGCGGCACGAGGACGGCAGCGTTGCCGACTGGTGACGATAGTTTCATAATAATAAAAGCTTAAGCTATAGACGGGAGTAGTTATCTTATGCCCGACAAAACTGAGACAGCAACACTTTCAGCTCCGATGAAGACGTTCGCCATTGTCGACGTGCTCAGAGATGCCGATGAGCCGCTTGGCGTCTCAGAAGTAGCTGATAAACTCGGGTACACTCGGAGTACGACATACAAGCACCTGAATACGCTGTTGCAGTCAGGCTACGTTACAAAGAGCACAGGGGACTATCAGCTGACGCTCAAGTTTGCTGATATCGGCGAACACGTTAAATCCCAGACCTCCATCTATCACGACACGAAGCCTCAGATAGATCAGATATCTGCGACGACTGGCGAGTCAGCGGGACTGGCCATCGAGTGTGAAAGACAAATTGCCGATGTCTATCACACCGCTGTTGATGACTCACTGCGACACGTCAACTACCCGTATTTTCACTGCAGCGCGCCGGGCAAGGCAATCCTCGCAGCGAGCGAGCCAGCGGAGGTTGATGCTATTTTAGACCACAGTGGGTTGCCTGCAATGACCGAAAACACGATTACTGATCGACAGACGCTCACTGCCGAACTAGATAATATTCGGGACCGAGGTATCGCGTTCGAGCGTCGTGA
This sequence comes from Haloarcula rubripromontorii, assembly GCF_001280425.1. Taxonomy (NCBI): domain Archaea; kingdom Methanobacteriati; phylum Methanobacteriota; class Halobacteria; order Halobacteriales; family Haloarculaceae; genus Haloarcula; species Haloarcula rubripromontorii. The sequence goes on from NZ_LIUF01000002.1 coordinate 805,969, forward strand.
ACAGTATCTAGACGTAAATTGCGTTGCGGTTCCGATTCAGGACCAGTCTGCAACTGCGGCCGTGTACGTGGCGGGACACGCTGAACGGCTGAGCGGGAAGCGGTTACAGGAGGATGTCCCCGGAATGATACTGAGCGCTGTCAGGCAACTCAACGCGGAGCAAGTCTGATCCGGTCGTTAATATTCCTTGTTCATGGGTACACCGTCAGGACAGTTTGGAAACAGTGTTTCCCAGTCCATTCCCAGCAACGTCGGAGTGATCTGACCGACGGCAGTTCCGGCACTCCTGACACATATATCAACAGATATTATTATACGAAATAGAGTATTTCTTTTAGTGAAACCATCTGAGAGTGCTTGGGGTATAAGATAACAGCAGTACATCTATTATTCTGATCTGGTCAACGGAACCCAGTGCATCCCAAATAAGGATATATCGTAATACAGAGGCGCTGTATCGGGTTTTCTTCATACGCTTACCTTTCATCGCCAGTGCGGTTTATTATGATTCTATCACACCAAGGTTTTTCATAATAGGAAACACAGTCGGATAACTACCGTTGTCGACTCGTCGAAACATTCAAATATTGATGGATGGTGGGTTTCATTTGCGGGGATACCTATCACAATGGATGCAATTGCCGTCAGGCAGGGGAAGACTCGGCCCGAACTCATCGATATCGAGCGTCCGGAACCGGACGACGGAGAGGTCCTCGTGAAGACTCTCCGAGTTGGCATCGACGGAACGGATTTTGAGGTGTTATCCGGATCACACGGCGAGTTTCCCGAGGGGAGTGAGTACCAGATACTGGGACACGAGGCCGTTGGCGTTGTTGAGGCAGCCAATGGGACCGCGCTGAGCGAAGGAGAGATTGTCGTCCCAACGGTCCGGCGGCCTAAAAACACATCGAGCCGGTTCTTCGAGAACGACGAGCCCGATATGGCACCGCCCGGTGAGTATGTCGAGCGGGGGATTGCGGGGGCGCACGGGTACATGGCCGAGTACTTCACCACACCTGCGTCGTTTCTCGTTTCGATTCCGGAGTCGCTGGCGGATGTCGGATTTCTGGTCGAGCCGATCAGCAATGCTGAAAAGGCACTCGAACTGGCACAGCGTTCCAGATCGACCTTCGAGTGGCAGGACTCTGCCGGACTCGTCCTTGGAAACGGACCGTTGGGATTGCTTACATTGGCAATGCTCACAGACCGGTGCGAGCGAACGTACTGCCTCGGTCGTCGTGAACGACCGGACCCGACCATCGATATCGTCGATGAACTTGGGGCCACGTACATCAACTCTCAACAGACGGCTGTAGATGAAATACCCGCAGCTCATGAGCCGATGGATCTGGTGTTTGAAGCGACGGGGCACGCAAAACACGCGTTTTCAACGATTGAGGCGCTTGATTCGAACGGGGTTGGAGTTCTGCTCGGTATTCCGGAAGACTGGGAATTCACCGTCAATGGCGGGGCGCTCCACCGGCAGTTGGTACTTCAGAACAAGGCACTACTCGGGAGCGTGAACTCGAACGTTCGACATTACAACCGCGCTCGGAACACGCTTGCAGAATACCCGGACTGGTTTGTTTCGTCCATCATGACGACGCGGTGTTCGGTGTCGGAGTTTGCGGATGCATTCGAGCAATCACCGGAGAGCATCAAATCGTACATTGAGTTCAGCGCCTAGATAGTGGCATACGCGCCGTATTTCATCCTCGTCCCAGAGAACTAGATCCAAATACGCATATGAAAAATAATTTTAATTGTATTCTTGCCGGGTACGAACTCACTGTACGCTCCCAGAACCGCTCGTATTGATAAATATTGTTTTATGATGATACTTTCCATTCATTTGGACGTTAATATCCGCTAAGCAGGTAGAAATAATCCGACACCCCGACATCGGTTTTTACACTGTAGCTGGATGCGGTTGTCTTTCAGAACACGCTCGAAACAGTCGACCCCTCGTTTCTGAAGACACGGCCAATCCTTGTTCGGAACGGGGCTTTTTTAGAACAGACAATGCGATTGCGGCGTATCCGCGTACAGATGTGGATACGCCGCGCCGAGTCGCTCTGTCATCGCAAAACCCGAGTGTGGGACACCAGTCCTTACCCGTTCCGCCAACCCCGAACCTGAAGCTATCAGCCTTCACCGAGGTGTTCTGGACCACGTATCCACGGCGGTAAGCCACGGGAGATACCTACGGCGGGCAACACCGTGGAAACGACAGCGCTCGCCGGTGGCTACGTCTGGGAGTACTCATCAACCCACTCCTGCAGCGTGATACCCATCGTTGACTGCGTAATCGCGTTCGAAGACGCGGAGTTTGCACTCTTGACGAGTTCGGCCTCTAATGTCCGTGTCGGGATCTCGCCGATAAAGTGCGGAATCGCTCGCTGGACCGCCAGTGGACAGCCGACCTCGTGAGCAAGTGCATAGCCTGACAGGGAGTGTGGTATTTCCTCGGTTGCGTATCTGGGGTCTGGATCGAGTAGCTTCTCGTCCTCGACAAAGTCAACGTACTCGTAGCACTTCCCGACATCGTGGAGAAGTGCGGCTGCCACAATGACATCGATATCTGGATCGGCACCGTGGAACTCCTGCTGTTCGATGGCGGATTCCCGTGCGATTCTTGTGACCCCACGAATGTGCCTGACGTTGGTCACGTCATGGATATTCCAGGCGTAGGGAATGTCTGTAATGTCGCGCCAGCCACCTCGGTCAAGCGCGAGTGTCCACGCTTCGATGACTTTGTTGCGAAGGCTCTCTGATGAGATGTAGTCGAGTTCTGGAAACGCCTCCGTGACTTGCCCCTCGTAGTCGGGCATATTACCCCTCGTCCGTGACGAGCTGTTCCTGACCGATAAACCGTGGCCGCTCGTCGATAGCCAAGAAGTTATCCACGTCCTCGCGTGCCGCTTTCGCTTTGCCTCTGTCAGGAGCGTAATCCCGTGACCCTTCGCTGCCGAGGGCGTCATATAGCTTCTCGAGGTCGTCAAAGTAGAGTTCGGCAACGCCGTCGAACTCGGCGTTCTCGGGGTCAGTGGGGATGACCGTATTGTACTTGACGACGCCCTCGATTTCACGGGCGATTGGCGTATGGTTGGTCTGCCAGTAGTCGACGAACTCCTCGTGGGTCATGTCATCTTGTCGGACGAGAAACGCCGAGTGCTTGTAGAGGCCGTCCGTGTCGCCGTCGACCGCGTCTTTCTGGACGATTTCTTCGCCGATAATCCGTGGCCGCTCTTCGACAGCGAGGAAGTTGTTCACGTCGTCGCGGGCCTTTGCGGCGATCTCTTTGGTTGGGTCGTAATCTCGGGACCCAGGACTGCCCAGCGCCTCGTGCAGGTCATCAAGCGTCTCGAAATACAGTTCTGCTAGGCCGTCAAATTCGGCGTGTGCTGGCTCTGTCGGAAGAACTTGCTGGTAGCGAACCACGCCTTCGATGTCTTTCGCGATTGGCGTGTGGTTAGTCTGCCAGTAATCGACGAACTCCTCGTGAGACATGCCCTCCTGTCTGACTAGCAGGGCTACATGCTTGTACATCATCAGCACATTTCTGACCTATGAGTATAAAAGCTACCGCTGTCACCTGTCAGGAAATTTGGGTCAGTAAAGATTAATGTATCCGTGACGCCGAACACTGAACCGATATGGAGGCAGTCAACCCCGCTACGGGCGAGCGGCTAAACGTGTACGACCCTGATGACGACGACGCAGTCGAGCGAAAGCTGGACCGTGCCACGTCGACGTTCGAGGACTGGCGTGAGGTTCCGCTGCGCGAACGAGAGGAGTTGCTTGAAAACGCCAGCGATGTTCTACGGGAGAACAAACAGCGGTACGCCGAACTGATGACCCGGGAGATGGGGAAACCAATCACGCAGGCCATCGCTGAAGTCGAAAAGTGCGCATGGGCGTGTGACCATTACGCCGAATACGCACACAAGTACCTCTCCGATGAACACCACCCCAGTCCGCCGGGCACGGAGGTAAAGACGGTCCATGATCCACTCGGGCCAGTGCTAGCAGTGATGCCCTGGAACTATCCGTTCTGGCAGGTCATTCGCTTTGCCGCGCCCTATCTCACTGCTGGCAACGTGGGCCTCCTCAAACACGCCTCAAACGTCCCCGGGTGTGCGCTCGCGCTCGAAGAAGTGTTTGCCGAAGCCGGCTATCCTGACGGCGCTTTTCAAACGTTGTTGGTTGGCTCCAGTAACGTCGACAGCATTCTCGCAGATGACCGTGTCCGCGCGGCGACGCTGACCGGAAGTGGTCCCGCCGGTCGTGCCGTCGCCGAAACCGCCGGCAAGCATCTGAAAAAGACCGTGCTGGAACTCGGCGGATCTGATCCGTTTATTGTCCTCGACGATGCTGATCTCGATGCGGCGCTCGAGACTGGGGTGCAGGCACGGACACTAAACGGCGGCCAATCCTGTATCGCCGCCAAGCGATTTATTGTTCACACAGATGTCTATGAGGAGTACGTTGATCGGCTCGTCGCTGCCTTCGAAGACCTCACTGTCGGCGATCCGATGTCCGAAGAAACCGATGTCGGCCCCCAGGCCGACCCTGACCTCATGGCCGAACTGCACGACCAGGTACAGGAAAGCGTCGACGCTGGTGCAACCCTGTTGACTGGGGGCGAGCCGCTTGCCCGAACCGGTGCGTTCTATCCACCGACAGTACTGACTGCTGTCCCGTCGGGATGCCCCGCCGACACAGAGGAGACGTTCGGACCAGTGGCGACCGTCTACGAGGTCGGCGATGCGGAGGAAGCAATCGAAGTCGCAAACGACACCCGTTTCGGGCTGGGTGCGAGCCTCTGGACAGCGGACCGGGAACGTGGCCAGCGTCTGGCACGAGAGATTTCGGCGGGCTGCGTCTACATCAACGAGATGACCAAATCGGACCCGCGGGTTCCGTTCGGCGGCATCAAAGACGCCGGGTACGGCCGTGAACTCTCGGAGATGGGTATCAAAGAGTTCGTCAACAAAAAGACGGTCTGGGTCGAATAACTGCCGGGGTTTGCGCCTGGGTCATACGTCTATTGCTGGTGTGTCCGGTTTTCACGGCTAGTATCAGGGACGGTCGCCAGCAATTTGCGTGACAGGACAAAGCTTCTTATTTCAAGGGGCATTATGCGGGCGCATGGAGTTAGCCATACTTGGCGGTACTGGTGATATCGGTGAGGGACTCGCGATGCGGTTTGCCTCCGACACGGCCCACACGATTACTATCGGCTCGCGGGACGCTGCAAAAGCCAGCGAGCGAGCCAGAGCGTACGAAGACCGGCTATCCGCCCACGGTGTCGAGACTGAAATCAACGGAACGGACAACAGCAGTGCCGCGGCTAGCGCAGACGTGGTTATTCTGGCCATTCCGCCACATCACGTCGGCGATACAGTTGAAGAACTAACTGAAGATGACGTGCTTTCGGACCAACTACTCATTAGCCCTGCTGTCGGGATGAGCGGCGACGAGGATGGACTTCACTACCGACCACCGTCGACGGGAAGCGTTACCGAATTTGTCGCACAGCAGGCCCCTGACTCGGTTCCAGTGGCGGGCGCGTTCCACAACCTCGCAGCGGACCGGCTGGCGGATCTAGAGGCCACGCTCGATGTGGATACGCTGGTCGTCGCTGACGACCCGGAAGTCAGTGACCGCGTTGTGACGCTAACTGCTGACCTCGCGGGCGTCCGACCGATCCCTGCTGGCCCGCTTTCGAACGCCTCGGAGGTCGAGAGCCTGACGCCACTGCTCATCAACATCGCTCGATACAACGAGGGGATGCACGATGTCGGTGTGACTTTCAGTTAGACGCCGGCAGGGTTCTGTCCACCGCCATTGTTCACATGGTAGCGCCGCGCGGTCGGTTGCACGCTTGCTTTCGACGGTCTCTGCACACAATCACACCCAGGGAGGGACCTGTTCACTCGCTGCAGCTGAACTTAGCCTGTCTTGTAGACGCCGCGTGCATCCGCGACCTGTGTACCGTTCTCGGCGTACACCTTGACGCTGACGACGCCAACATCACCACCGTGCCGAATCACGTCCGCCTCCGCTCGGAGGTCCCCTGTCCCGGCTTCGAGGTAATCGATGCGCATATCGATGGTCGGCACCGGCTGTTCGACGAGAGACACGAGAGCGGCCCCACCAACAGTATCGGCGAGGGTGAATGTAACACCGCCGTGGGCCATTATCTGTTCCTCGTTCCACGACAGTTCCTCGCGCATCTCGATGTGGCCTTCGGCGTGCCCGTTATCTACGGTGGTTATTTCGATATCGAGCAGGTCGGCAAACGGCATGTTCTCGAAGAACGCTTCGATGTCCATACTCATCAATTATGTTCTTCACCTGGGGAAATAAGTATTGGTGTTCACCCGGACCGAAATCCACGGGCAGCACTCAGAGAATCGCTTGCGCACACGCTGTCACAACCCTCTCTCCCGGACTGTGTCTGGCGTCTCAGCAGCCACCGACACGGTCTGCCAGTCTCTAGCTGACCTTCGGTCGCACTTCTTCACCCAGCCGCCGAATACACTCGGCCATCGCCTGCGTCCCGGTTCCGGGATGATACGTCCGGAAGATGAAGTGAATGTCATCGCCCAGCGCCTCGCGGTACGTTTCCAGTTCGGCCGCGACTTGGTCGGGTGTCCCGAAGATGGCCTGTTCTTTGAGCTCCTGTTTGTGGTCGTCGTCCAGTTCCGGAACCGCCTCGCCCGAGAATATCTCCTCGTACCGGCGCTGGATGTAGAGGTAGCCGTCGCGCATCTGCTCCCATGCGTCCTCGCGGGAGTCACCGACGAACCCGTGCTGGAGGACGTACACCTGAAAGTCGCCCTCGATATCCTCGTCGGCACGAACGTTTCGGATGTCCTCGACGCGCTTCCGGACGCCATCGACTGACAGCGATGACGGGGCACACCATGCGTCAGCGGTCCGGGCGGCCCGCCGGACGGCAGGTCGGGACGCCCCACCAAGCATGAGGGGAACGTCGTGTGCAGGCTTCGGTGTCACAGTGACATCTGACGAGATGTCGTGGAACTCCGGCTCGTAGTCGAGCGGCCCGTCAGACCAGGCACCGCGAAGCGTATCGACCGTATCAGCTAGCCGCTCAGCCCGTTCGTCGTCGGGAATCCCGAAGGCGTCAAACTCGGAGACGTTCGACCCGATTGCCATCCCGAGCGTCGTTCGGCCACCGGAGATCTGGTCGACGGTTGCGATATCTTCGGCGAGCCGGATTGAATCATACAGCGGCGCGAGTGCGATACAGGACCCGATTTCGATGGTGTCGGTGACTGCAGCTAACGCCCCGAGTGCCGGTGTGACGCCCGACAGATAGTCGTCGTCGAGGAAATGATGCTCCGAGACCCAGGCGCTATCGAGTCCCGCATTGTCGATCACTTCACCCAGTTCGAGCATTTCGTCGTAAATCTCGCTGGTCTCGCGGTCGTCGTCCGGGCGCTGCTGACAGGTAAACAGGCCTGTTCCCAGTTGCATAAATTTCCGTTACGCCGCGACCGACTTAATGGTAGTGACGCGCCGGCACCCGGACAGTGCGTGCGACCGGCCGCGATACCTGCCAGTCAGTAGTCGATCCGAGTAATCTCCGCGACGGGCCACTCACTGAGGATTTCCACGCCGTTCTCACGGACGACAACCATCTCCTCGACGCGGACGCCCTGCCGCTCCGCGGGTTGCATCGTCTCGACAGCCATCGTCATGCCCTCCTCGATTTCGATCGGGTGGTCCGGCGAGAGTCCACGCCAGATGAGCGGCGTCTCGTAGAGCTGTAGTCCCAGCCCATGAGCCCAGTGGTTGGTCGTCATCTGCCAGAACTCGTCGGCGTCGTACCAGTCCATATGCTCACCCTCTCTGTCGGGGAAGCCCTTGCAGATCTCGTCGGTCGTGGCCCCCGGCTTGATCCGTTCGAGGACGTCATAGAGGTCGTCACGAGCTTTTTCGTAGGCGTCTTTCTGTGCCTGTGTCGGTTCGCCCATGCTGAACGTACGGTAGTAACAGGAGCGATAGCCCAGATAGCCGATGTTGTAGAAATCAGCGTACACGAGGTCGTTCGGTCGAATCATTCGATCGGTCGTGTTCGCCTGATGTTTCGGCCAGGTGTTCGGACCGGAGGTCACGTAGCCACCCTGGGCCATTGCGCCGTGCCCCCAGAGTTCGCCGACCGCATCGCCCCAGACTTCCGACTCGCGCTTGCCTGGCTTTGCACTCTCCGTAATCTTCTGGAAACCAGCCTCACAGATAGCAGCGACCTGTCGCAGACACTCGACCTCGTCGCGGGTTTTGGTCTTCCGCGCGTCAAGCATGATATCAGTCGCCGCGCTGGTGTCGACATCGACGCCGCGGTCCTCGAACTTCTCGATAAGTGCCCCGTTGCCCACGTCGATGCCCATCGGCTCCCGGTCGACACCGTACTCTTCCATGGCGGTGTACACCGTCTCGGCCATCTTGTCTTTGAGCCAGTCGCGCGCGGAAGCGCTGCCCGACGCCCGGGGAACGTTGCCGAGTCCCGGACAGGCATACCGGATGTCGTCGAGCCAGGGACAGTTGAATCGCTGGTTCGATGCGTGGTCAGCGGTGTCCCAGTGGACGATGTCCCCGTCTTCGGTCAGGAGCGTGTAGTGGTCCGCGCCGCTCCCGCCGGTCATCGCCAGCCCGGTGACGTACCGGACATTCGGGTCGTTGATCAGCAGCATCGACCCCAGTTCAGAGTCCTGCAGTCGGTCGAGGGCTCGGTCTTTGCGTTCGCGTCGCATCCGCTTGACGTCGATCCGTTCCTCCCAGTCGACGGCCATGGTGCCACGCGTTCCTTCCATGAAGTCGCGCTCGTACATCACGTAGGCGTACAGGCAGGTCCCTAATCAAACACTGGGGTCACTCTGGAGCACTGAGCGAAAAACGGGCCAACCCACAAGATGCACTACGCTCCGCCGGCGGGACTCGTGTCTCAGAGCGGTTCGAGGCCGTTCTCGTCCCGGAGTGTGTTGATGTATGACCGGAACCCGGCTTCGAGGCCGTACTCGACCTCGTAGCCGAAGTCTTGCTGTGCAGCGGTCATATCGAGATTCTGGGTCCAGGGAAGTTCGCCCGCATCAGAGACTTCAAGGTCGGCATCCGGGACGATTTCTCGGACCGTGTTGGCTGCTTCACGGATCGTTGCGAGGACACCGCGGACGTTGTAGATGCGTTGGGTGAGGTCGTCCTCGTCGACGAACGTTGCTTTCCGGAACGCCTGTGCGATATCGCGGGCGTGTTGCCAGTCGATCACCTGATCCCCGTACTCGACGCTAAAGGGTTCGCCGACTGCCGGCTTTTCGATGATATTTGCGAGGAACGCCGACCCACCGGTTTCCCGGTAGGGCCCGTACGCCACAGTCGGACGGAGTCCAACGTGGTCAACGCCGTAATCCTCGTAGTAGACGCGGGCCTGATGCTCGTTGTACTCTTTGGTCGCACCGTAGAGCGTATCCGGATACACGAGTTCGCTCTCGTCGACGTACTCGCCTTCGTAGTTATGTGGCGGCGCGTACACCGCCGCGCTGGAGGCCCAGGTGACGCGTTCGATCTGGTCGTCGAGGGTGCGTGCAGCCTCGAAGATGTTGTTGGTCCCTTTGATGTTGACATCGAGGCCAGCCCGCGGGTTGTCTCGTGCCGTGTTCGTCAGCAGTGCCGCGAGGTGCACGATGTGCGTCGCCCCCGTCTCTTTGACGGCACGAATCACGTCCGTCGCCTCAGAGACATCACCGCGCCGGATAGTCACATCGTCGGCGACACCCAACTTCGAGAGGATGTGGTCGTCCGTCGAAAGGTCGTAGGCCACGACATCGTGGCCGTGTTCAATCAGGTCCTCGACGACATACGAGCCGAGGAAGCCGGTTCCGCCAGTGACGAGTACCGTGGTATCTGTCATTGTTGTATCAATGTGTGTTCCGTAGTTGATTTATATTCTTTGCTACCCCTGCCCGGGAGTTCATTCGTGCAGCCCGCCGACTTCCTTGTAGAACGACGACTGAAGGGACTCGACCATCTCTTCGTCACGGTCGATACGAACGTCGATGACGAAGGGAACATCGGCGCTGGTCCCGTCAGCGAGTGCATCCGCGAGTTCAGCGGGTGTCACTGCCCGCGTCGCTTCAGCGCCGAACGCTTCGGCTGCTTTCACAAAGTCAGTGTCGTGGAACTCGACGCCAGCGATGTCACCGTCTTCGTGTTGCATCTGTCGGACCATCCCGAGGCTGGTGTCGTTGAGGACGACGAACGTGGGCGCGACGTCGTTCTCGACGGCTGTCTCCACACTGGTCATTGTCATCGTGAAGCCACCGTCTCCCGCGACGCCGATGACATCTTTCTCCGTCGTGATGGCGGCGGACACTGCGGCCGGCGTTGCCCACCCCATCGCGCCGACGCCACCGCTTCCGTAGTAGGTCCCGGTACCCGGTGTCTGAAGATAATTGAGCAACCAGAACCGGTTGTTGCCGGAGTCGGCGGTCACAATCGTTTCCGAATCAACGACAGCCTCGATTTCTTTGACTGCACGCTGTGGCTTAATCGGCGACGCGTCCGACTCGCATTTGGGGGCGTAAAACGACTCCTGCGCTGTGGCCGCACGGTCACGCGCCCAGTCGTTTCCAGCGCTCTCGGGGAGGTTCGCCGCCAGATCATCGAGACTGTGGGCCGCATCACCGATGAGTGCGACATCTGCGGGGTAGACCCAGCCAGCATTGCGCGTGTCTATGTCAGCGTGGATAATGGTCTGCTCGTCGGGCCGGATGAACTCCGGGGACTGCCAGTTCGTGTCCATCGGGTTCATGCGACAGCCCACGACGAGGAGTACGTCCGCTTCACTGACAACCTGATTTGCGCCCTCGTGACCGAAGGAGCCGATAACACCCGCAGCCAGCTCATGGGTTTCGGGGAACGTCGACTTGCCCAGATAGGAGGTAGTGACGACGGCATCAGTCGCCTCCGCGACAGTTGCTAGCTGGTCGTAGGCGTCGGCGGCGTGAACCCCGTTGCCGGCGACAATGACTGGTCGGTCAGCCTCGCTTAGCGCTGCAATCGCTGTCTGAACATCCTCCCGGGCCGGTCGCGAGTCCCAGTTTTGCACCTGATCGTGGCCGTCCCAGACCGGCGGAATCGGATCGTCGGGCATTTTCTCGGTGACGGCGTCGCCGTCAAGGATTACCGCCGTTGGCCCGGGCCGGCCGGCTGTCGCGTGTTTGAACGCGAGCTGGAGGCTCCGTACCGTTTCTGTCGGGGAGCGCGGGAACCAGTTTTCTTTGGTGTAGGCATCGAGCGCTGACGGAAGGTCAAGCCCACCGTAGTCACCGCGGGCCTGCTGGTACGGCGCAAGCGTGGAATAGTCGCCCCGCTCGCTGGCCTCGGTAATGACGACCATCGGTGAGGAAGCGAGTTTTCCTTCCATCTGGCCGATTGCGCCGAGGCTCCCGATCCAGGGACCTTGTCCAGCGAGGACTCCGGGGTTGCCGGTGAGTCGTCCGTGCATCTCGGCCATCACGCTGGCTTCTCGCTCATCGCGTGGCCGGACCATCTCCACATCGGCATCCGGGACATGGTCAAGGATCTCGATGGCGCGACCACCGGGATATCCGAAGACGTACTCGACGCCTTGCTCATCCAGTTCCTCGACAAGGCGCTTTCCTGTATCAGTCATGAGTAGTAGATTTGGGTATCATTCTCTATCGTTGCGTTACGTCCCACTGTGGGTAACTCCCAAGATATAGAGTTTGGGGTGCAACGGTGCAGCAGTTTTGGCTGTATAGGGAGCACTCGGGGCCCTGCGAAATCAACTGACTTGCTGTGCCGTTCAAGTAATTCGATCAGCCGATAGTACCGGAACCCGAGGACACCAATCACTTCGGGGACTGTATCATCTGTTTTTCTCAAAAGAGACGTTCTACTAATTCGAATTGGAGTGCCCCATGATACAATTGGTAGAAAACTCAGATAAGCCAAGAAAAAATGGATGAATAGTCGGGAAAGCTCTCTGTTCGACTGTATCTCCTGTGTAGGCCATCTGTCTTCTATAGCGTTGGATACAGCCACCGGCTGATTACAGTGGTATTGCTGTAACAGTTCCGACGCTACAATCGCAATTGCTGTTACAGACGTATGAATGTAACAATACTGCAAACACAGACTCGTGTTATACTATTCACGCAGTTTCAGTATCTCTCTCAACGAATTGTCTTTCCGCTGCGTAGACACACTGCTCTTCGAGGTTACAGCGTACGTGACCTGTTGTCTGTTCGAGTTGCTCGAACTGACACTACACTATAACTGATTTATATACTAGCGCCGTCCGGATAGTCGGCTGTCCAAACTGAGCGTGACCACTGCTCGCCGAACCTGAGACTGTCTACCGATGCGATATCTGTCCTGCATGCTCAGTATAGACAGTCACCCACGGGTGAGCGATTGGACGCACGAACCAGACTTGTACCGCGGATACGTGCCTGTGAGAGTCAAGATTGCACTGTACCGGTCGGACGGTGTGTGCGACGACCCGCCGTCGACGCCGTTCGGAAGGTTCGAACGGGTATCGGCACTGACAGTGGAATAGACAGCCAGTTCAGACGAGAGTGTGCCGAATATCTGTGCGCTTGGTATCGGACGGGAACTGCTCACAACGAGGGACAACACAGTAGCGCAGGCGGAACAGTCGGGGCGTTGTCTGTGCCTGACTTGGCCCCTCTCGGGGTCCCTTTGGTCTCTGTACAGACCTGCTGCGGTTCATAATAACGTTTATCACGAAAGATTGTGTCATGGCGAGTGTTGCGATGCACGATACAGTCAGCCGTCGAACTGTGATGAAGAGCATTGGTGCCGCAGGCGCTGTCGGACTCGCAGGCTGTTCGACAGACGGTGGTAGTGGTAAAAACACCATCAGCATGGGCATCCTAATGGGGGTAACAGGTGGGCTGTCCGAAGTAGGTCCCGCAATTCGAGACGCAGCAGAACTAGCTGTAAAGCAGGTCCGAGACGCGGACAACGGCTTCACAGTCGATACGCAGTTCGAGAACACGGAGACCAAGCCGAGTCGGGGCGTGAGTGGTGCAGAAGCTCTCGTGAACGCCGGGTATCCGATGATTTGCGGGGGACTGGCGTCGTCTGTGACACTGCAGGTCGCCGAGAACGTCGCCATTCCGAATCAGACGGTGATGTGCTCACCATCGGCGACGTCGCCCGATGTCTCCTCACTGGAAGATAACGACTTTGTGTACCGGACGCCGCCGACGGACAAGCTGCAGGGATCGCTGCTGGCACAGATAGCGGCCGAGCGGCTCGAAAAAGAGAGCGCAGCCATCCTCTTCCTCAATAACGCGTACGGGAACGGCCTGTCGAACGGTTTTACCAAGACGTTCGAGGCGGAGTACGGTGGTGAGGTGCTGAATCAGGTCTCGTACTCGGCGGGTCGTTCCTCATACACGTCACAGTTGCAAAACGCTCTTGATGGTGACCCGGGGACGCTCGTGATCATCGGCTATCCCGAGAGCGGGAACAAGATCTTCCGGAACTTCTACGAGAACTTCGACAGAGCGGACATGGATATCCTGGTCCCAGACGGACTCAGGGCGGATGACTTGCCCGGGAACGTGGGACACGATATGACAAACGTCCGCGGAACCAATCCGTCCTCGGCCGGTCCGGGGATCGAGTACTTCAGGTCGGCATATGAGGAGGAGTACGGCTCTGCGCCGGGACCGTTCAATCAGCAGTCGTTCGATGCTGCGGCAGTCCTCATGCTGGCACGCGCAGCAGCCGGTGAGGATGACGGGACTGCAGTCCGCGACCAAATGCGGGCAGTCACAGACTCCGGTGGCGAAACGGTCGGACCTGAAACCCTGGGAGAAGGCGTTTCGCTGGCGGCTGACGGGACCGAAATCAATTATCAGGGGGTCTCGGGCCCGGTCGAGTTCGACAACAATGGTGATCTTGCCAGCGCCGTGTACAATTACTTCAGGTACACAGAGAACGGGACGGAGAACATCGAGCAGGTCGAAGTCTAACTGAACCACCGTTTTGCTTTCTCACTCCAAGTCGCTTATGTTCCAGAGTCGGCCATCCCAGACGATTTTGTGACACAGCCGTGACTCAGGGCGACCCTATCCAGCAGACTGTGCAGTACGGCTGGTGAGATACTCAGTGTCGGACAACCGAAAGACTATAATCAAATACCGTTATACTCATGAACTGATGTCTCAGTACGCAGCACGCGTCGAAGCGATGGATATCAGTGGCATCCGTGAAGTCTTCGAGGCGGCAGGCGAAGACGCAATAAATCTGGGTCTCGGCCAGCCTGATTTCCCAACTCCAGACCACGCCCGGGAGGCAGCGGTGAGTGCGATTCAGGATGGCATGGGTGATTCATACACCTCCAACAAGGGGATTCCAGAACTCAGAGCGGCGATTAGTGACCGCTACGCCACCGACAACGGGCAGGACATCCCGCCTGAAAACATCATTGCTACTGCCGGGGCAAGTGAAGCAATTCACGTTGCAATCGAGGCCCATATCCAGCCCGGCGACGAAGTGCTTTGCCCTGACCCCGGGTTTCTCGCCTACGAACAACTGGTGCTACTCGCCGGCGGCGAACCAAAGCGGGTCGAGCTCAGGGACGACCTGACTCTTGACCCCGCTGCTGTTGAGGATGCCATCACGGAAAACACGGCGCTATTTATTGTTAACAGTCCAGCGAACCCCACTGGTGCAGTGCAATCGAAGCGAGACATGGCAGAGTTCGCGCGGATCGCGGACGAACACGAGATTATCTGCCTCTCTGATGAGGTCTACGAGAAGATCGTCTTCGACGGTGAACACCATTCGCCGGCCGAATTCGCCACCTCTGATAGGGTCATCCAGGCCAGCGCGTGCTCCAAAACGTACTCGATGACAGGCTGGCGGCTCGGTTGGGTAGCGGCCAGTACAGAGCGAATCGAGCGGATGCTTCGAGTGCACCAGTATGTGCAGGCGTGTGCCAGCGCTCCCTCACAGTACGCTGCCGAAGCGGCGCTTACTGGTCCACAGGAGCCGGTGCAGGAGATGGTGTCTGCTTTCGAGGAGCGGCGAAACGTCCTCCTCGATGGGCTGGAGGATATCGGACTCGACACGCCGGTGCCGAAAGGGGCGTTCTACGCGATGCCTCACGTCCCAGACGGATGGACCCAGAAGATGCTGGACAACGATGTCATCGTGGTTCCTGGCGAGGCGTTTGGGCCGAGTGGACGGGGGCAGGCGCGGATTTCGTATGCCACGAGTACAGCTGAACTGAAAGAGGCGCTGGAAGTGATGCGAACGGTCACGAATTCGCTGTAGGGTGCCACTGGAACTCGTGCTTGACTGTACCTTCGGATGAGCGGCTTCCCATTTCTCATCGCGGGCGTCTGTGTCCGTGACGGTGTCTCTCCTGCTATCGACACCTGCAGGTCAACCCCGGTGGAACAAAATAGAATACATGCTTCTTGTTAGAAGTTGCCATGTGAAAAACTAGCAAGAAATTGGGACACGGCTTCGCCGCTCCCGGATTCTATGACGATTTTACATCAAGATTTTTAACACTGGGTAGAGAGCACAAACGTATGGCGGCCCGAGACTACTACAGCCGTGGACAGAATATAGTGTACAACCGCCCAGTACTCGTTATATTCGCGGTTATCGGCGTGTTCCTCGTCTTCGATATCTTTCGGCAGGTCGGAACTGGAACAATTGCCGCCACAGATCTCATGAGTTATCTCTGGAACGGTCTGGTACTCGGGATGTCGCTCGGACTGGCTGGCGTCGGCCTCTCGATGACATACAGCATCCTCAATTTCGCGAACTTTGCCCACGGAGACTTGATCACGAGCGGTGCGTTCGCCGGATGGGCGACGGCGTTTCTGATTGCCGGGCTAGGTGAATTTTCCGTCGAAGCGCTCGTCCTCATCGGTGGCCCGATCGCAGTCGGTTCGAACGAACTTGGCATCAACGTCGTCAATACCCCACTGGCCCTGCTGGCTGGCTTACTCGTCGCTGCGGTCCTGACAGCCGCCCTTTCGCTCTTACTGGATCGAATCGTGTTCAAGCCGATGCGTAGCGCCGACGGTGTAACGCTGATGATCGCCAGCGTCGGTGTCGCACTGTTCCTCCGTAACTTTATCACCTACTCATTCCTGACTGACAGCCGCGGGCTGACAGGCGGAAACGTCCCCCAGTTTACTCTGGCGGGTGTCACGTTGGGCGGGCACCAGATTACGCTGGTCGTCGTCGCCGCACTTCTGATGCTTGCTACCCATGTTCTGCTCCAGTACACCAAGATTGGTACGGCGATGCGTGCGATGGCTGCGAACAAAGACCTCGCGAAAGTCACAGGCATCCCGACGGAGCGCGTCGTCAAACTCACCTGGAGTATCGGCGGCGGGCTTACCGGGTGTGCAGGCTTTCTTATCGCATTACAGCAGGGAACGCTCACAGTAACAATGGGATGGGACCTGCTGTTACTAGTGTTCGCAGCGGTCATCCTCGGCGGTGTCGGTTCGATCTACGGAGCAATGGTCGGCGGTGTCATCCTCGGAATCGTGAGCCGACTCGCACTCGTCTGGATTCCGGCCAGTTTCCTTCTGGTCGCGGCATTCGTCATGATGATCGTCATGCTGCTCGTGCGCCCATCGGGGCTGTTCAGTGGGAGGACGACGGCATGAGTACGGGTTCTATTCAGGCACGGGCTGAGGGCTGGCTCGGCAACAACGACGTGCGCTTGCTCATCGCCCTGGCCCTCGCTATCGGGGGCCTGTACGCGCTTTTCAGTGCCGTCCTCGGGTTCCAACTGAACGGCACAGTCAACACGCTTCGCCGTGTCGCGTTTCTCTCGGCGATCTATGCAATGTTAGCGCTCGCGCTGAACCTCCAGTGGGGATACGCAGGCCTGTTCAATCTCGGTGCGGCTGGATTCATGGCCATCGGCGTTTACACGATGGGGATACTGGCTGCTCCAGTGACGGCCAGTCCGCCCGGCTTCGGGCTGCCGCTGCCGGTCGCGATTCTGGGTGCGATACTCGTGACCGGGGTCATTGGCGGCCTCGCAGCGTTGCCTGCAATCAGACTCCGTGCCGATTATCTGGCAATCGTCACTGTCGCGTTCTCGGAAATCGTGCGTCTCACATTACGTGCGCCGGAGTTCGCGAACACTCGCATTGCCGGCGTTGCATTCGGGACGGGCGGTGCGACGGGGCTGTCCTTGCCAGCGAACCCGATCCGGATTCTCTTTTACACGGACCCCGCCGCAACAGCTCCAGCACCCAATGCGCTGGGGACGGCGATATTCAGTGCCGTGGCACCGCTGGGAATCGAGGAGACGCTGGTTATCGGCTGGGCGTACGTGGTTGTGCTATGCCTCTGTCTCGGCCTCCTGTACTGGCTGATGGTCCGCATCGGCAAGTCACCGTTCGGACGGGTCCTCAAGAGCATCCGCGAGGACCAGCAGGTCACGCAAGCGCTGGGGAAGGACACGCGCCGATTCAAGATCAAGACGTTCGCGCTCGGCTGTGCGCTCATGGGGCTCATCGCTATTCTCTGGCGTCTCTCCGGGGGGTATGCGTCGCCACGGATGTTCAAGCCGATACAGACGTTCTACATCTTCATTGCGCTGTTTATCGGTGGGACTGGGTCGCCAACGGGAAGTATCGTCGGCGGTGCTCTGTTCGCCAGTCTGCTCTTCGAGGGGCCCTCGTTCATCCGGCGAGTCGTGGCGGAGTACCTCCAGCTCAGCAACGCACCCGATACGCTTGTCGGTGCTCTCGCCGAGCTAGGAACCCTTGATGTCACACCATTGCTGGCGTATTCCGTGCAGGACGTGAGCATCTCCGCGCTCCGGCTCATGCTGTTAGGCATCGTTCTAGTGTATCTTATGCAACGGCATCCGGATGGCCTGCTGGGTCATCGAAAAGCAATCGCATCGAGCGTTGACCTCTCACGACAGGAGCCTCGCGAGGGCGACAATGAGTAAGAACGTACAAGCAACACCGCGCGACCGGTCCCAGAACGGACAGCAAGAACAGATACTCAAAGTGGAGAACCTGCGAAAGACCTTTGGCGGTATCACAGCTGTCGCAGATGTCTCATTCCACGTCGAAAAAGGGACGATCACCGGCCTGATCGGTCCGAACGGAGCAGGGAAGTCGACGACATTCGACCTCATTACCGGGGTGCAACGTCCGGACGGGGGCGCAGTCGAGTTCAACAACACGGAAATCACCGGGTATCGGTCAGATCAGGTCGCAAATCAGGGTCTCGTCCGCACGTTCCAGATAGCCCGAGAACTCTCGGAGATGACTGTGCTGGAAAACCTGATGCTGGCACCGCAGGATCAGGCCGGCGAAGCAGTCTGGCGGGCGGTCCTCCCGCGAGCCAGAACACAGGTCATCGAGCAGGAAAAGGCGCTCCGAGAACAGGCCTGGGAGATGCTCGAACTATTCGAGATTGAACACGTCGCGCACGAATCCGCCGGCAATCTCTCAGGGGGCCAACGGAAGCTACTGGAGATGGCGCGTGTGCTTATGACCGAGCCGGAGATGGTGCTGCTGGATGAGCCGCTTGCGGGAGTCAACCCAACACTGGAAGAGAAACTCATTGATCGGTTGCATACGCTCAAAGAGCAGGGCTACACTTTCCTCTTCGTCGAACACGACATGGACGTTATTATGAACAACTGCGATACGGTCATCGTGATGCACCAGGGGAGTGTTCTCACAGAGGGGCACCCGGACGCAGTGAAAAACAACGACAAAGTCCTCGATGCATATCTCGGGGAAGAGGTGAAAGCATGAGTTTGCTGTCAGTACAGCAACTGGACGCCGGGTACGGTGATCTGCAGATTCTCACAGATATCGACATGGAGGTCGGACAGGGCGAGTACATCACTATCGTCGGCCCGAACGGCGCAGGCAAGTCCACTGTGATGAAATCAGTGTTCGGACTGACGACGTACATGGGGGGTGAAATCGTCTTCAACGACAGGGACATCGCCGGTGAACAACCGGAAGATATCATCTCATATGGGTTGAGCTTCGTCCCGCAAAGCAACAACGTGTTTGAGCCGTTGACGGTCACGGAGAACCTCAAGATGGGTGCTTACACGCTGGACAGATTCCCGGAAGAGCGGTTACAGGCGGTTTACAACCGGTTCCCGATACTGGAAACCCGGTCGGGGCAGAAAGCAGGGACACTATCAGGGGGGCAACAACAGATGCTGGCGATGGGCCGTGCGCTCATGCTTGATCCCGACCTGTTACTGCTTGACGAACCCAGCGCAGGTTTGGCACCAGATCTCGTCGATGAGATGTTTGACCGCATCGACGAGATCAACGACGCCGGTACCGCTGTCCTCCTCGTCGAACAAAACGCAAAAGAGGCATTGCGGCGGTGTGATCGCGGCTATGTCCTTGTACAGGGGCAGAATCGACACGAAGACAGCGGTGAGGCACTCCTCAACGACCAACAGGTCCGCAAAGACTTTCTGGGCGGGTAGCTCCTGTCGCCCAGTACTGGCTTAGAGGACTTTTTTCGAACAAAAGCGTCTCCGTGAGATTCTCTACGGGCCGTTGAGCCGTCACGGGCTGTTGTGTCCATAACGGCGCATATTCAGTGCCCGGATTTCCACACTGCAGCCCCGGATTCAATGAAATTATAGAGATTTGATGTATGTACCTCTTCACAGCACGCCATTATATCACAGTATCCGTATTAACGGCTGCATATCCACTCTGTTACCAGTATCGCAAGATGGAGAATGTGTGTGTGTTATGGTTTATTATATTTCACTTCCTTTTCGACCGACGCCGCTTCGGACCTGTAACTGTCCCCGTTCACATCGGAATAGCTACTGTTACGTGTGAACGAGTGTCGCACAAACAATAAGTATCTACCATGTCAGACTTCGCATATGCATCCGGGCTTGAACCCTACCGCCTGCCCTGCAGGTCAGCTGTCCCGGCAGTTAATGGACTGGGCACTGCCCTCCGCCACAGCCCCGTCTTTTACATTTTCGACATTTAAACTGGCGTAGACCGCTAGCGCACAGGAGGTCCCTGTGCCCTGGTGGAAAACGCCAGCCTTGAACACGCTCGGAGAGCTGTACCCAGCGGCTGTTCGGGTTCTCAGGGTCTGTCGAGGGAGCGTCTATCGAATATACAAACATCATCGAAAACAATGAACATGAAAAACGAAGCAGGAAACACGGACTTGCCAGCGCCCGTCAGACAAGACTCGGAGCTAGTCCAGGTACTGGATGCTGAAGGCAACGTATTACCGCAGGCGTCTGTCCCGGATCTCTCAGACAGGGAGTTACTTGAGCTGTATGAGACAATCAAGCTCGCCCGTCACTTCGATCAGCGGGCGATCAGCTTCCAGCGACAGGGACGACTGGCGACGTACGCACCAATGACCGGGCAGGAGGGGTCACAGGTCGCCACGAGCATGGCGCTTGCCGAGCAAGACTGGCTGTTCCCAACTTACAGAGAGCACGCGGCAAAGTACGCTCACGGAATGGAGCTGGCATCCCTCTTCGAACCACTGCGAGGCTATCGGGACGGATATGCAATCCCTGAAGATGTCAACGTGATGCCTGAGTATATTCCGATAGCGACTCAGGTTCCGCAGGCTATGGGAATGGCCTGGGGACACAAGCTACAGGGAAAGACCGATACGGCCGTCCTGTGTCACCTCGGTGATGGTGCGACCTCCGAAGGAGACTTCCACGAAGGACTGAATTTCGCCGGTGTATTCGACGTCCCTGCTGTGTTCGTCTGTAACAACAATCAATGGGCGATTTCGGTCCCGCGAGAGCGACAGACTGCGAGCGAAACCATCGCTACAAAGGCACAGGCATACGGTATCGACAGCGTTCGTGTCGACGGGCTGGACCCGCTCGCGGTCTACAAAGTCACCAGTGAGGCACTGGAGAAAGCTCGGAATCCGGCTCCCGGTGAGCTGCGGCCAACGCTTATCGAATCTGTCCAGTATCGCTTCGGCGCTCACACCACTGCGGATGACCCGTCCGTTTACAGAGACGAATCGGAGGAGGAGGCCTGGCGAGACCGCGACCCAGTGGACCGCATCGAAAAGTACCTCTACAACGAGGATATCCTCGATTCGGACCTCGAAAGTGAGATCCAAGACCGAATCGAACAGGCGGTCAGCGAAGCGATAGAGACAGCCGAACAGACGGAGACGAGTCCGGACAACATCGTTGAGCACGTGTACGACGACGTTCCGGCACGACTCGAAGAACAGCGGGACGAACTGAACCGACTGCGGGAAAAGTACGACGACGGCGCGTTCTCGGAGGTGCTGGAATGAGTTCGACAGCCAGCACGCAGTCGGGGCAAACGGTTCAGCGTCTCGCTCTCGTGGAGGCGATACAGGACGGGTTGTACACTGAAATGGCACAGGACGACAGCGTCGTCGTGCTGGGCGAAGATGTCGGAAAGAACGGCGGTGTCTTCAGAGCGACCGACCAGCTCTACGAGGAGTTCGGTGAAGACCGCGTCATCGACACGCCACTGGCAGAAGCCGGAATTATCGGGGCTTCGATTGGACTTGCCCAGACCGGCATGAAGCCCGTTCCCGAGATGCAGTTCATGGGCTTCATGTATCCTGCCTTCGATCAGATTGTCAGTCACGCCGCTCGCCTTCGGAGCCGTAGCCAGGGACAGTATTCGGTGCCGATGGTGATACGGGCTCCGTACGGCGGTGGCATCCGAGCCCCAGAACACCACTCCGAGTCGAAGGAAGCGTTCTTCGTGCACGAGCCCGGTCTCAAGGTCGTCTCGCCGAGTACCCCCTACGATGCAAAGGGACTGCTGGCGGCGTCCATCCACGACCCGGATCCAGTCATCTTCCTGGAGCCGAAGTTGATCTACCGCGCCTTCCGTGAAGATGTCCCGACGAAACCGTATGCCGTGTCGCTGAGTGAGGCTGCTGTCCGGCGGGAGGGGAACGACATCTCAGTCTACACTTGGGGCGCGATGACCCGGCCGGCACTGATTGCTGCGGAGAATCTGAGCCAGTCGCATGGCATCGATGCCGAAGTCATCGACCTGCGAACCCTGTCTCCCCTCGATATAGAGACGATCACCGACTCGTTTAAAAAGACCGGGCGAGCCGCGATTGTCCACGAAGCACCGAAGACTGGCGGATTGGGAGCCGAAATCGCAACGACGATTCAGGAGGAAGCGCTCGTGCATCAGGAAGCGCCGATCAAGCGAATCGCCGGCTTCGATGCCCCCATGCCACTCCACTCGTTAGAGGACTACTACCTGCCACAGGCGGTCCGTATCCAGGACGGAATTCGCGAAACGGTCGACTTCTAACATGGTACGCGAATTCGAACTCCCCGATGTCGGTGAAGGCGTCGCCGAGGGCGAACTGCTTCGCTGGCGCGTTGCGCCGGGCGACGCAGTTTCGGAAGACCAGCCAGTAGCGGAAGTCGAGACCGACAAAGCCGTCGTTGATGTTCCGTCCCCAGTCGACGGTGTCGTCGAAGAACTCCGTGCTACGGAAGGTGAGGTTGTCCCGGTCGGTGATGTGATTGTCGTCTTCCGGGTAGATGGTGAAACCGACTCAGACGGAACCGAAGTAACGCCTCCAGATGACGCCACCTCGGAAAGTGGCCAGCAGACCGATGACGAAGCTGCACCACAGCCAGCCGGAGATGCGCAGTCAGATCCAGCGGTGACCCAGAGCGTCCAAATCCCCGCACCGCCGTCCGTACGGCGTCTCGCCCGGGAACTAGGCGTTGATATTTCCAGCATTGCAGATTCGTCTCCCGGGCGTATAACGGAATCGGATGTCCGCGCGTACGCGAGCGAGTCCTCAACTCAGGAACGTTCAAGTCACCAGACCGCGGCTGCAAAGCAACGAGAACAGCAGCCAGCCCCGGCGCAGTCTGTCAGTTCGGCACAGATGCAAGAAACGGCAGACCGGGAAACGACCGTTGCCGTTCCGAAAACCAGACACATCGCAGCGGAGGAAGGAATTGACCTCAATACCGTTCCCACCGATGAACGAAAAGACGGCGAACCCTTTGTCACGCTCGAAACGGTCCGGGAGTACGCAGAGGCACAGAAAACGGATCGAGAAGCGGTAACCAAGAGAGAAGCGACAGACGAGCCAGCGCGCCCGGAATCTCGGAAACCGTACAACGGGATCAGGCAGTCGATTGGATCGGCGATGACATCGTCGAAATACACGGCCCCGCACGTCACCCATCAGGACGAGGTCGATGTCACCGCTCTGGTCGACGCCCGCTCGGACCTCAAACAGGAGGCCGAGGAGCACGATATCCGACTGACGTATCTGCCGTTCGTGATGAAAGCGTGCGCCGCGGCCTTACAAGAGAACCCACAGGTAAACGTCTCTCTCGACGAAGCAAACGAGGAGATCGTCGAGAAACAGTACTACAATATCGGTGTCGCAACGGCGACTGATGACGGCCTGCTGGTTCCTGTCGTCGAGGATGTCGATACGAAGGGCCTGCTCGAAGTCGCCGCTGAAACCTACGAAAAGACTCAGAAGGCCAGAGAACGGAGTCTTTCGCCGGAAGAAATGCGTGGCGGGACATTTACCATCTCGAACATCGGCGGAATAGGCGGGGAGTACGGGACCCCGATCATCAACCAACCGGAGAGCGCCATCCTGGCACTGGGAGAAATAAAAAAGAAGCCACGAGTCGTCGAAAGTGATGGTGAGGAGACGATAGAACCCCGCCACGTCATGACCCTCTCGCTGTCGTTCGACCACCGAGTGCTTGACGGCGCAGACGCCGCCCAGTTCACGAATGCCGTACAGAAATACCTGCGAAATCCAAATCTGCTACTACTAGAATAATGGTTGTCGGAGATGTAACTACGTCGACTGACGTACTGGTTATTGGGGCGGGTCCCGGCGGATACGCCGCCGCAATCCGCGCTGCACAGCTTGACCTCGATGTCACGCTCGTGGAAAAGGAAGCGTATGGCGGTGCCTGTCTCAACCGTGGCTGTATTCCCTCAAAGGCGCTGATAAACGGTTCAAAACTGGCTTCGAAGGCGGGCAACTCGGAGGAACTGGGAATTTACGCAGACCCGACGGTTGCGCTTGACGAGATGATGGACTGGAAAGACGGCGTCGTCGATCAATTAACAAGCGGTATCGAACAACTGTGTACGGCAGCTGGCGTGAACCTGCTGCAAGGGACTGCCGAATTTGCTGCTGAAAACAAGATCAGAATCGTCCATCAGGGTGAGGGACAGGGGTCTGAATCGCTGAAATTCGAACGCTGCATCATCGCGACAGGGTCCAGACCGGTTGCAATCCCGGGATTCGACTTCGATGACGAGTATATCGTTTCCTCCGCCGGCGCTCTGTCCCTCGAAACAGTACCCGACGAACTCGCAATCGTTGGAGCCGGATACATCGGCATGGAGCTGGCGACCGTCTACAGCCGACTTGGAAGCGACGTCACGGTCATTGAGATGCTGGAGCAAGCGCTTCCCAGCTATGAGCGAGACATTGCTTCGGTAGTCCGCCAGCGAGCGGAGAATCTCGGTGTGGATTTCCATTTCGGGTACACTGCGGATAGCTGGGCGGCGTCTGGTGACAAGGCCGTTCTGACTGCTGTCCCCGCCGACGAAGCGGCAGATGATAGCGATGTAGAGATCACCGCCGAAAAAATACTGGTCGCTGTCGGCCGACGTCCGGTGACTGACACGCTCAGTATCGATGCCGCTGGCGTCGAAACCAATTCTCAGGGGTTCATTCCAACGGATAGCAGGTGCCGGACGAACAAGGAGCATATTTTCGCGGTCGGTGACGTTGCTGGTGAACCGATGCTCGCGCACAAGGGATCGAAAGAAGGGGAAGTTGCGGCGGAAGTAATCGCCGGCGAACCCGCGGCAGTCGATTATCAGGCCCTCCCGGCTGCCGTGTTTACCGAGCCGGAAATCGGAACTGTCGGGCTCACCACGACCCAAGCAGCGAACGAGGGTATTACGCCAGTTACAGGTAAGTTCCAGTTTCAGGCGTCTGGCCGGGCACTAACAGCAAACCGGACGGACGGCTTTGTCCGAATTGTCGCCGCAAAAGAGACCGAACGCGTGATCGGTGCACAGATTGTCGGTCCGGAGGCATCCGAGTTGATTGCAGAAATCGCAGCAATGATCGAAATGGGTGCAAAGCTTCAAGACATCGGCTCCACGGTCCACACGCATCCAACACTAAGTGAATCAGTAATGGAAGCTGCACAGAACGCAAGAGGGAAAGCGATACATAAACGCAACTGACTGACCGAATTGAGACTTCGGTCCCTCTATCTACGTCCAAATTGTGAGAGACGCCACTCAATTATGGCCCATACGAAACTCTCTGCTGCCTCGAAGCCGTAACTCCGGAACAGACCGCCGCTAGCGAACTCCACATCTTCCTTGCTGGCCATGTACGCCCCCAGACAGGCCCAACGGCGGATGTCGGCTACGAACCAGTATCAGTCGTTTGCGACTGTTTTGGTTGCGCTGCCGTCACTGGTGCGTAGCTTGCTGTCTTCTTCGGGTCTCGGTACGTCTGTTGGTAACTCTTCGTACAGGATCCCCTTGCTGTCGTTGTAGTATGTCATGCCATCTCATGGCTCGTGGACACACCTAAACCCATCCCTTATGTTATATCATTGAATATTAACACTCAGGGGAAATTTATATATCAAACAATCCAGCAGAACGGCAAAATAGTGTATCTGTGTGGCGAATCCGGATAGAACCGGGGCACTCAAACTATTTCTGGGACGAATACATGGGAAACCAGTCCTATTTCGTGAATTGTGATTATTTGATTATCTTCTATACAGGTTATAATATGAATATCTTGCAGTATCTTCGACAGGATCGTATATTTGAGGTCTGTAACAGCCGAAATCCAAACAGGAATCTCAGATATTGGGGTACTGCGATGTCATGCATTCCTCTTCACAGAAAAAATGCTCTGTTATCTCTCCGTCTGAGTCTCGTATCGTTAGACCGCTGTACCTCATCTGTTCGCTGATCACCTGCCCACAGTAGTCGCAACGGTAGGTCGGTGACCCACCAACCAAGACTCGGGTCGACTTGTTTGTGACAATCAGTTCGGCAGTGGTTGTGTTGCCGCTGACTTCCATAGCGCGGCGACCGGTTGCTAGCGACTTTTCTGCGTCAGTTTGTCCATTCATCGTTCGTATCGATTCGTTGTTGACGGACTCGTCCCATCGACTGATCCACACTACTCCACAGTCGCGATAATCGACTCACCGACGTTTTCCACCGATGCGGGGGTTCTGCCCGGACTGCGATGGTCTACGCGGGGTACAGAGCAGGCGGTGTAAAAAACGTATAACCGGTCGCTACGGCGATTGCTGCCATCGCTTTCCGGGACGCTTCTCTCGTCGGGAAACCCGGCTCCATGTACCAACATAACAAATTATTGTATTTAACCATTTGGTTAGTTCCTCTCAACCCATCCACTGAGATGTGGCCGTCTGCAAACCCGGATACTTGCTGGGTGTGAACGTCACTCACATAATTATTAAGTGTACATCCAGTGAAATTGCGCCTATGAATCCGGGCGTCGACTGTACGGCTTGGAAAGCAAGCCCGCTGTCCCGGCACTTGATCGGTACGGATCGTTCTACATCCGGTTTTACATTTTTCAAATTTTAAACTGACGTAGACCACCACAGTGCGGGCAAACGCCCGCACACAGGTGGAAAACGTCAGTTCTGGCTGGTCTCCAGAGCACCGGCCAACGGCATCGGGTCGCGATGACCCATCACACGACGCGCTGTGACACAAACTACAAATCCACACTCAGCACCATCATGAACGCACAAAACACGCAGGAGTATCGTAGCCAACAACCAGCGGACATCGCAAACGCAGACCAGGCCCGGAATGCCGCCCCCGAGAGTGTCGAGAGCCAATCTATCAGGGTCGTCATTAGCTCGATTGCAACGCGCCACTGCGACCACTGCGGAGCACCGATCGGAGAAAACGTCCAGTATCGAAACGTCACTACCAGAGATAGGGCTGGTAACGTCACGGAATACGCGTTCTGTAGCGTCGACTGTAAGTCCGCCCGGTTCCCGAGGCTCGACTGATTACTTTCTGTCGCGGGACTCCGTCCGCTTACAGACCCGCTGTCTGAGCTCCCAGCGTTCCTGCGCCTGGCTGGGCAGAAACCCTCATGCGGACTGGCAGTCGCAGCCACTCTGTTCCAGAAACGCGACAACATCGTAGCTACGCCCACAGTCCTCACACAGCACCTGTAGTTCGTTGATGATGTTGAAATCGCCTGCCGAGATGGCGTCGTTCTTTTCTAGACTCTCGATAGTTTGCCTCGTTACAGCGGTCGTTCGCCCCCGGAGGCGCTGTACTCTGTCGATGGCACGTTCCTTCCGTTCTGCGGGTGTCTGCTCAGGTCTGGCCGCGCCCCGGTCGTTCTTGAGATAGCGATACACCGTCTGGTGGGAGATAAAATCAGCCATCACAGATTCGATATCGACTCCACTCTGTTCGAGGCGGGAGCGTATGAGTGGGGCGTCGGCGTCGTCTTCACTGAGTGACTGATAGACCTGTTGGATATCGCCACTCAATGTCGGGGCGTCAACCCCTTCGATAGCGGTTTCGAGCACTGATTGATTGAAATAATCCGCAAGGTCGCGGGTGCTTTGTTCCTCTCCATCGTCACCAACCCATCGGCTCTCGAGTTCTGCACCCATCCCGACAAGACCGTACTTCTGAATCACGGCATCGACCTTGCTCGTTCCTCCACCGGACTGTGGGTCGTCTGTGGTCATGATTCGATTTACGTGGTACCCATAGTTACTAAACACTCCCGCATATCCAGAGGCCCACCGAGGTCCCGCGCACGCAGAGACCTACCAGACCCGTACTCCGGGATATGCTGGCAGATTCACAAATTGACCTCCTCATCTGATCCAGCGTCAGGCTCGCGAACCCACGTCACTGGAACTGGGGATGTCCGAATGATTTTGGCGCTGACACCACCCATAGCGTACCTGCTGAAATCAGTCTGTCCGTGCGTCCCCATAACCGCGAGATCGATCTGGTGCTCGTCGATGTAGGCACGAATCTCCTTCGACGGGGTCCCATGTTCGATGGCGGTGGTGATCGAATCAAGCGACGTTTCCTCGACTCTCTCGGTCGCCTCAGCTATAATTTCGTTCGCCCGTTCAGTCAACTCCCCTTCTTTCAGGACAGAGCGTGCATCGAGCCCGAGACCGCCGGTCTCGACAACGTGGAGCAGATGGAGTGTTGCCCCCGTCGCGTTCGCAACAGCAATCCCCTGTGTCACTGCGAGCTCCGCGCCACGGCTGCCATCTGTCGGGACGAGGACGTGCTTCGGCGGATACACGAGTGACCGATCTCTTCCGGGGTTGATCGCAACGACGGGAACCGTCGCCGTGTTGATGACCCGTTCGGTGACGCTTCCGAGGAGGATTCGTTTGATGCCACGTTGTCCGTGTGTCGGCATGACGATGCAGTCAATGTCGGACTGTTCGCTGTAGTCAAGTATCGTCTTGTGCGGGTCTCCCTGGAGGACCGTCGAGACGACTGGAACGCCCTCATCCTTCGCATACTGTGCGGCTTCCGCCACAATGCGCTCTCCTTCTGTTTCGAGAACGTCGATGACCTCTCCACGGATCGTGGTGACACTGTCTCGGCCAGTGTCGGCGACGTTGAGGATATGTATGGTCGCCTCGTGTTCGGCTGCGATCTGTAGCGCGTATTCAAGGGCCGATTCTGCGGCGTCGCTCCCGTCAGTCGGGAACAGGATGGTGTCGTACATACTGGGAGTCGCTTGGTTGAATCTCGGTCAGCTATCTGGGCAACGGAGGGCGTCGCGGGGTGATTGAAGCCGGGGCTCTATTTGCACCCGTCCGTGACTGTGGCTTCTGAGCCGCTGCTGTGTCAGCGTCCGCGCAGCAAACTGGCCGGCTCGGTGTCGTTGCAGATGCATGGTACTCCAGAGACGCTGTTCGACGACCTACACAGTGAGATCTAATAACATCTCGCCTGCGGAAGGTTCTTGCCAGCTTTGGATACTGGATGTACAGTATCGCCGTCAGGTACTCGATAGGAGTGGTGCGGTGACAGGGTGGTGTTGGCACACATTTTTACTATCCCCCCTCACGTGTTGAGATATGGCAGCAGTCCGACGCCTTGTAATCGATGTCCTGAAACCACACGACCCACCGCTACTGACGTTCACCGACCAACTGGCCGAAATTGCGGGGGTCGATGGAGTAACATCGTCTCTGATTGAACTGGATCAGGAAGTGCAAAATGTCAAGGTCACGTTCGAAGGCGACGATCTGGATTTCGAGGCAATCGATGAAACGATCGAACACCTCGGCGGGTCAGTGCACTCTGTGGACCAGGTTGCCTGTGGTGACGCTGTTGTCACGGATCGACGGACGTTACAGGATGGCTGATGCGCTGTGGCGTCCATTCGACAATTCTTCAGGCGACTGCTCGGAAAGGAAGACGTTCTTGCTATCTCCCGTCGGTACTTCATTTCGAACGGCTTTGACGGGACGCTCACGAGCATTGGCATCATCGTCGGCGCTGTCCTCTCTGGGGTCCCTGATGGATACACTGTGATCAAAATCGGACTGGGCGCGGCAGTTGGACTCGGGACCTCTGCGGTCTGGAGCGTGTGGGAAATCGAACGTGCCGAAACCCGGGCCGAAATCAGACGTATCGAGCAAGCGATGCTCACGGATCTTGATGATACCCGCGTGCAGCGGAACCAGCGCGGTGCCCGATTCGTCCATGCCATTATGAGCGGCCTCGGCCCCCTTGTCGGGATTCTGATTCCGCTGACTCCGTTCCTTGTCGCAGGAACTGTCGTCACAATGGCAGAGGCGGCACTCATTGCGGTTGGCCTCGGTGTCGGTGTCTTGGGTGCGTTCGGAGCCTACATGGGTTCGATTTCGGGCCAGCAGTGGTACGTTGCCGCCGCGCGAATGGGCCTCGCCGGCGTAGTCGTGGCCGTTCTCAATCTCTTTCTCCCCGGATGAGAGACAGCGACTCTGTTTGCTCACTGGAGTACAAATCCCAACTTGCTTTCCACTGGCTGCCATACGAGATCGTAGATGCGTGTAGGCTTGCGGCAGTTCAAACGGCCGTTGCGCTACGTGATGGCGATCCTGTATATTGTTGCTGGGATACTGCATTTCGTCGTCCCAGAACTATACGTCCAGATCGTGCCGCCGGTCTTGCCAGCGCCGCTTGCGCTGGTGTATCTGTCCGGCGTCGCTGAGATCGGTGTCGGGGCTGGCCTGCTGGTACCACGGACGCGCGCATACGCTGCATGGGCGACAATCGCATTGCTCGTCGCGATCTTCCCTGCAAACGTCTACATGGCGGTCTCTATGGTCACTATCGACGGCACTGGCGGCGGCCAGCCGTCTGCACTGGTCCGCTGGGCACGGTTACCGCTTCAGGGCGTGTTGATTCTCTGGGCGTACTGGTACACCGACTGAGCGTGGCGACAGGCTCTCGTCCAACCACGACGAGTTCGCCACGATACCTGAGTTGAATGAGTAGTTGGACCACGTCTCCTGACTGAACGTTTTATTAGGAAGAAGTGGGAGACGTAGCACAATGGTCCTTGAATTCCTCCTCCCCGGCCTGCTCGGATTCGTGTTCGTAATGATTGCAGCCTATGCCGGCTCACTTCGGGCACTGGAAGTCTACTTCGACTCGGAGCAAGACAGTATCTTCCTCTCGGATGACTACGAACCGCCAGGTGAGCAGTAGCCCCGCGGAATCAGCCACCGAATCGAGGCCTGTGCTGAAAGCTGGAGACAGCTGTTCCGACGCGCTGCTTCGTGGCAGGCCTGTGTTCAGGCGCTCTGTCGCGGAACCCGATTTAGGCGCAGCGGTCAATAGTGTCTGTACTCACACCATTTTCTGCCAGGCCGGGCTCGCTTCAAGTTCTTGCATCGCTGTGCGGAGCTCTGACTGAATCGCCCCATAATATCGCTTTCGACCAACTGGTGTCTCGATGCGGATAATGGCGGTTTCGCTCGTCACCTCAAACAGCGACAGGGACCACTGTCCGGCCTGATAGGACCAGTCGCCGAGTGCTATCGTTTGCTCGTCCTGAATAGAGCGTGTACCTAATTCCCAACTCTGGCGTGTCAAATGAGAGAGGGTGAACGGCACAACATCGGGAAGCGTGGCAGCACAGCCACTTTCACACCGGTTGTTATCTACCGCCATGGTGCGAAATCCGGAATCGATCAGTAAAAACGTATCTACTTTCCCGGCTCAAATCTGACGCGACGTGGAGTACTCAGTGTCGCGCAAACTGCTGTCCATTCCCAAATAGACACTTACGCTACTCATCAGCGAATAGCAGTTCACTTTGAGCGGCCATTCAACGTCGTTTTGGGCCATATACAGAGACATTCCTCGCCTGAGCCGATCAGCATTCTCGGAGCCGGCCATCCACTTGGACAGTGAGGCCTTCTTGGCGAGCGTAGTCTGCAACCGTCTTGAACGGGGGTCCGAATGAATCGACAGTTGTCTCGCGCGGAATCGGCCAGTCATCGCTGTAGACGACGTACGAGCTGGTGGCAATCCTGTACTCGCGACCGGCCTCGATAGGCTGGTCGTTGACAGCCACACTCACTAGCCGTCCAGCCTCGGTGTCGTATTCGACGGTCATCCCGCTGATGTCGCCATGCCAGAGCCGTCCGTCATCGCGGTGCGGACGGAAGGCCGCATCAAGGAGAGTTCGTAGCTGGTCACCCGAGACGTGGAGGGCCTCCACCTTGCCGCGGAAAGGGTTTACGCTGGCCATCTCGCCAGCCGTGACCTCGCCGGACAGAGGTCGCCCCTCTCGAAGGCCGCCATTATGGACAAAGGCGACATCGGCATCAGCCGCCCAGCGATAGGCGTCGGCCACGAGGTTGCCAACACGACTCTCGCCGCGGGTACGCCGGTCGATATCCCGATAGATCGGGTCATCGACAGTGGCGACAGTCTCCAGCAGGTCGACATCGGCCAGCTGCTCGCGGGTCGTGTCGGCCATAGACTCGTCGATAGGTCCCTCGGCTGTCGAGTGTCGAGTGGCCATCGGCGGGCGATTCCCGTCGAACAGTTCGACTTCCCAGACCACTTGCCCGTTCGCTCCGGGGCGGACAACCAGTGTTCCGTCGACGATCTCGTGGCGTTCCCTGTGGACGTGGCCCCCGAGGACTACGTCGACGCCGTCGACGGCCGCAACGGCGGTCTCGAAGTCACTCCGCAAGTGTGCGAGCACCACGAACTGATCGACAGTCTGACTGAGTTCACTGAGTGCTGTCCGCACGCTCTCGACAGGACTGGTCACGGTCAGCTCTGACGCGCCGGTGGGAGCAATACGGGGAGTTGCAGGATCGATTACCCCGACGAATCCGACCAGTTGCCCATCTCGGTGTAGGACTGTCGTTCCGTCTAACTCAGCGATGCCAGGACTACACCCGCTCTCACTGTCGCCGTCAGTCACGTTCGCGACGATCCACTCCTGTGGACTCTCCGAGATGACGTCTAGAATGGGAGCAGTCCCGAAGTCGAAATCGTGGTTTCCTACCGTCTCCACATCGGTACTCACTGCCCGGAAAAACGGTAGCGCTTGACGGCCTTCGCAGTAATGAGCGAGAACACCCGGGGCAGTGTTGTCGCCGGTACCAGCGACGACTGTGTCCTCTCCGTGGATCGACTGGATCGTTCCGGCGAGCTGACCCATCCGAACGGGGTCGTCACAGGCGTTCTCAATGTCAGAGTAATGGACCAACCGGACTGACATCGCTCAAAGCTGATTCCAGCGACGCATGGAAATCAATTTCGCTTGTGACTTCTCGGCAGTGAGCTGACGTTCTGGGCCGCCTCGGCGAGACCGTTCCCGTTGCTGGGCGAGATCAACTG
Source organism: Haloarcula rubripromontorii (assembly GCF_001280425.1). Classification (NCBI taxonomy): domain Archaea; kingdom Methanobacteriati; phylum Methanobacteriota; class Halobacteria; order Halobacteriales; family Haloarculaceae; genus Haloarcula; species Haloarcula rubripromontorii. Next base: position 838,989 of record NZ_LIUF01000002.1, read on the forward strand.
CCCCAAAGCAAAGTAGCCTCGACCGGGGCGTCCGCCAGTTGTTCCAGTCAGAGGTCTCTATGTTGACTGATCGGCTAGCTCTTTGAGCTCCACCAGCCGCGGCAGTTCTGTAACGCCGCTAAGTACGACTAAAACCGACAACGTGTTTCGGTCGGGTGTCGGCATGTCGCCACTCCGGACCTCCGGCGACTGGAGTTCCTCGGTAAGCCATCGCCGCCCGTCGGTAACGGCATCCCGAATCAGCCACGCGGGCGGCCCAGCAAACACAGCCAGGGCTCTATCGGCGGACGCCAGCTCGCACTGTGTCGTTAGTTTGCCACGCACCGCTCGGCGAAGTGTCGTCTCGACGGCGTTGTATGCCTCTATCTCGTCAACGTCGTCCGAGCTGTCACCGAGAAAACGGTTCTTGAGCTGGTCTATAACTGTCCCGGCCCCGCTCCCACTGTCCGCCTGCAGGTCCTGACTGGCGTAGCCAAGCGTTGTGAAACCAGAGTCTGAAACGGTATTGATAATCTCGCTAGCGTCAACGACACTCTGACCGACAGTGTCGGATCCCGTCGCTTCACCTGCGGCGAATAGCGCCCCGAGCCGCGCCACAACTGTTTCGTTCAGTGTCTCGGAGGCCTCATCGACCGTCTGGCCGCTCCCGAGCCACGCTTGGTTGTCGAACAGTATCTGTCCGTCGACGGTCGATTCCAGCGCCCGGAGTGCCTGCATCGTGTTCGCGGCTGCGTCGTCGTCGCTGCCGGCGGGTAACACCGATAAACAGTAGAGTGGGGTCGAGTAAACCGCTCTGAGCGCGTCGGCAATGTGGGCTGTGGCGCCGCTGCCAGTCCCGCCTGCAAGCCCGGCCACGAGGACGATGGCGTCGATATCACTCGTTATCAGTTCGTCTATCGCCCGGCGAACTTCGCGCCGTTCGTCTTCGATGGCGGCGATAGCGCTCGCTCGGTCCCCGTTCGTTCCGGTCCCAGTTGTTTCGGAGAGCCCGAAGGCATGTCGCCGGTCGGCCGGGAGTCTTTCCAGTTCGCCGAGCGCTTCGGTGTCCGTGTCGAAGGCACAGGCTGCGCCGAGATACGGCGCTTCGCGGCGTTCGCTGTCCTGCCACAGTCGCTCAACGATTCGGCCACCGGCACCACCGATACCAACTGCCGCGACTCGCATACGTCCCGTTTCGTGTCGTCTACTATTAATAATCCGACTCAGTGCGATACCACCACCGGTATTGCTACGAGAAGAGTTACGGCAGAAGCTACGAAGGTGCTTCAGTAGCGCCCCACAGAAGTAATATTTGAGCGCAGTACTATCACCTACTGTCGGAACAGAGGCCTGTCACACGACAAGCGCTGAAGAGGACCGTGGCTCACGAGCTTGCCAATGAACCAGCCGACTCTCTGTCTGTCATCGTTTCAGGCGGGTCGATAGGTGGCCTGTTTACCGGCATTGCTCTCGAAAATTATAGGCTCCGCTCTGTGTGCGGTCCTCTCGGTTCTCAAAGGGCTGGCTCGTAGAGTCTGGTGTTGGTTTCCCGCTGTGTAAGAATGGATGGGGTGTTACTTGCCTGCTTGTCTGGTAGTCAGTATATGACTCTCGTTGTGCCGTTTGACGGCTCCGAATTAGCAGAGGCAGCACTCGTCCGGGCAACGGAGTTCGGCAACGTCTTCGAAGAGGACGTGCTGGCCGTCAGTGTCGTCCGGAACGGGAATGCAGAGTACGCTCGGGAACACGACTGGATCGGGCCGAACGAAGGATTCGACTTGGAGAGCGTTGTCAGCTCACTGCACGAGCAGGTGATAGAACTGTGTCCGAGTTCCGATTTCCGACATACAGTCGTGGATCGGTACGCACCGGCCGGGTCGGTGGCGAAAGCCATCCGCAAGATGGCCAAGAGAGAAGACGCGTCAATGGTCTTTATCGGGAGTGAAAACGCCGGCCACCTCGTCACGAGTATCAGCAGTGTCGGCGGATCGATTGCCTCGGACGACGCTTACGACGTCGTCATCGTTCGCAATTGCAATCCGTCCAAAATCGCTAAACTCAAGAATACGTCCCCACACAGGCAGTCGAAATCCGATTTTTATCTCCCGGAATAGGGAACGATGCCGGCCGCACAGTATCCCGGAACCGACAGAAGGAAGGCTGATATCACAACTATTTTTGTTACCAACTGTATATCGTTAGGTGGGTTCTGGTCCTCGCTCCATTTCCCCTTGAATCCAATCCAGTTCATCGATTGGCCCGAGTCCAGAACCTGTCGTCGTGGATGACGACTTCGAATGGTGCGTGCACGCCACTCCCCCCGGCTGCCCACCATTCATTTGCTGACGACTACTGAGTCGCTGTTGTCCCATGTAGCACCTTTGTGGATATTCACCTGTCGACACGCCGCTTCCTCCAGTAGCGGAGTGGCTACCGGCCAGTGTGTTGGCACTCGTTGTTCGTGCGTTCTAACCGGCGTACTATATCGTTAAATCGGCCGGTCATCCACGCCACTCTCGTCGTACATTCACGCGGCGCTGTAGTCGTCGATGGCGACTCGTAAAACGGAGAAGGGGAAAACCAGGTTGGCAGACACTGGCGTTGGCCCCACTGGCTATATATACTCCAGTAGTATAAGCTTTTTGATATTTCAGTTATAGTATTATCTAATAGTGTAGCGAATAATAGGCGACGCGGGAGGCGAACGCCTACATTACTTTTTTGCGCAGATAGGCTGAGATGGCTTCACTGATGAGCACAAGGCCCAGAATCGAGATGAGTATCGTCAGGACTGCTTCCCAATTGAAGTAATTGATCTCTGTTTGAAGCGGGACGCCGATCCCGCCTGCACCGACGAACCCGATGATCGTCGACGCTCTGACGTTGATATCCCATCGAAGCGTCGCGACGCTGATGAACGCCGGCTTGATCTGTGGAACGATACTGTAGATGAGCACATCAACGGACGATGCCCCAGCCGCTGTGATCGCTTCGACGGACCCGCGGTCGATCTCCTCGATGGCCTCTGCGATTAGCTTTGCAGTGAACCCGATCGACCTGATCGAAATCGCAAGTACGCCAGCGAGGGCCCCCGGACCGAAGATAACCACGAAGATCAGCGCCCAGATGATGACGTTGACCGAACGGGTAAACGAGATGATGAACTTACCCAGCAGGTACGCCGGCTTGTTGGGCGTCGTGTTGCTGGCACCGAGGAACGCGACCGGAATCGCCATTACGATAGCCAGCGCCGTGCCGAGGATCGAGATGTTGATGGTCTCGAGGAGCGGCCCGACAATCTTCCGGGAGTATCCCACATTGGGAGGATACATCCGGCCGAAGAGGTCGGCCAGCTCACGCGGGGCAGTCACGGCATAGCCGTAATTCACTTCCATGGCTCGCCAGGCTGCGACGAGGATGACAAGGCCAGCCAGCAGCCCAAAGAACCGGAGCAATCGCTCACGACGATCGAACCGACTCCAGGAATCAGTGCTGTTTGACATTATTGGATCCGCCTCCGGACGAGAGCGCTGACACCTTCACCGACCATGACGATCGCGACGATGACGGCGATAATCGCCATACTGAATTGGTAGTCGTACTTATCGAAGGAGTTCAGCAGCGTGATCCCGATACCACCTGCTCCGACAATCCCAACGACAGTGCTGTGACGCAGGTTGATATCCAGGCGGTAGATCGACAGCCCGACAATCCGGGGCATTACCTGTGGGAGAACGCCATAGACATACGTCTGGATAGGCGTCCCGCCAACGGCAGTGATCGCCTCCATCTGCCCACGGTCGATATCTTCGATCTCCTCTGCGAGGAGTTTCGCGAAGAATCCGATCGTTTTGAACGCGAGTGCTAGGACACCAGCGAGCGGACCGAACCCGACCGCTTTGACCATGATGATCGCAACGATAAGCTCGTGCAGCGAGCGCGTGACGGCGACAATGCTGCGACCGACGTAGTAGACCGGCTTCGGCGAGAGGTTGTTGGAAGACATGACAGCGACCGGCACGCTGACGATGATGCCCATTGTCGTGGCGACAATCGTCATCACAATGCTCTCGAGGATACCCTGTATGAGGAGTTCCCGTTGCGACGGCGTGTACGCTGGTGGGAGCATGCTCGAGACGAGCTCGACACCGGCTCCGATCCCTCGCAGAAATCGGCTGGGGGAAATCCGGAGGTTCCAGAAGCTATACGCGAAGAACAACAAGATAAGCCCGTAGATGAGATACTTGACTTTCTTGTTGTAGAAGACTGTGGGTCGCTCCCAGGATCCTTCAACGGCCGATCCAGATTCAGCAGCCATATTGATTAGTCACCTCGCTCGGCAATGACGTCGTCAGAGTCGGTGCTGCTACTGGCACTCGGCGCTTCGCGGTCCGCAATGGATTCACCGCCGCGATAGATTTCGTCTCTGGCCGCCTGATCCAGATCGTCGGGCGGGCCGTTAAAGACGATTTCACCGTCACTGAGACCGATGATCCGGTCCGCGTAGTCGACCGCTAGATCGACTTCGTGGATGTTGATGATGATCGGGATATCGTCTTCATGAGCGATGTCCGTCAGGAGGCTCATGACCTCCCGGGAGGTGTCGGGGTCCAGCGCACTCGTCGGTTCGTCAGCGAGCAGGATTTTCGGCCGCTGAATGACGGCACGGGCGATACCCACGCGCTGTCGCTGGCCACCAGAGAGCTCATCTGCACGGTTGTTCTCGACGCCCTCCAGATTCACGCGACTGAGAATCTCACGTGCGCGCCTGATGTCTTCCGGTGGGAAGTTCCGCCGGAACGCGTTCCACGTGCTGAGATAGCCCAGGCGGCCGGAGAGTATGTTCTCCATGACCGTGAGGCGCTCTACGAGATTGAACTCCTGGAAGATCATGCCCATGTCGCGACGGACATCGCGCAGGGCTGATTTGTCCAGGCCAGTCACCTCTGTATCGTCGAGTGAGACACGCCCACCAGTTGGCTCGGTCAGTCTGTTGATACTACGAACGAGTGTGCTTTTCCCGGCCCCGCTCGGCCCGATGATTGCAACAATCTCGTTTCCACTGACTTCGAATGAGACACCTTTGAGTGCTTTATCACCGGAGTCGTACGTTTTTTCCAAATTATCTACAGTGAGCATTATTCGAGTCTCTTCTTAGCCTTCGATGTTATCGGTGTTGTACTTGATCTCGTTATTCTCCTGAATCTGGAGGATGATATCGTAGACTGTGGCGTAATCGATCTCCGTCCACTTTCCGCGACCTCCGAAGACCTCCGCGATCTTGGTGTCCGAGTAGTCGTAATCGAGGAACGCCGCTCTGATCCCTTCCTGAATTTCTGGTTTCAGGTTGTAGCGGTAACAGAAGCTCGTTGTGGGGAACGGATTGCTGGCCCACACAACTTTGAGATTCGTCGGATCGATGTTATCCGCTTCGGCAACACGCGTGACACAGGTGCTACAAACGGGGGCAGCATCGTAGTCGTCGTTTGCCACTCCGAGGATGCTCTGTTCGTGCCCGCCAGAGTAACTCACTTCGTAGTCGTCGCCCGGAGTGACGCCCTGGTTCGAGAACAGCGCACGCGGAGCGAGGTTCCCGGAGTTGGACGACGGCTCAGCGTGTGCGACACGCTTGCCCTTGAGGTCTTCCAGCGAGGAGATGTCGTCGTTGTCTGCCTGAGTGGCGAGCCACAGCCGATATCCGAAGTCGCCCTCCTTCGAGATCTGGAGCGAGAACGGGACAGCTCCGGCCAGATTCACAGCGAACGGCGTTGGCCCGGTGGAGAATCCGGCGACGTGGAGGCGTTCGGATCGCATCGCCTCAATCTGGGACGCGTACGAGTTGAGGGGGAAGTACTTGACCGATTTCCCCGTTTCCTCGGCGATGTTGTCCATCAGCGGCTGCATGGTATCCCGATAGACTGCCGGGTCCTCTGTCGGCGTCATCGCAAACGCGATGCGATCCGGGTCAATCAGCTCGTCTTCATTGTCGGGCGTACTCTGGACCGGGTTACCGTAGCGAGGCTTCTCGCGCTCCTGCATGTTCTTCAGGTCCTGCAGGGACCCCGTCTCGAACCCGGCCTCAATGAGCGTCTGCATCAGCTGCGGGAACTCCGGGTTCGCCGGATCGAACTCGGGGTAGCTGTTACTCTGTCCGGAACTACCGTCGCCACTACTGGACCCATCACTGCCATCAGAGCCGTCTCCGCCAGATGTCTCGGTGCTTTGACTACTCTCCTGAGAACAGCCTGCAACGCCCGCTGCGAGCGCAGTAGCGCCAATTTTCAACACAGATCGTCGGTCAACTGGGTTCTGTTTCATTGTCGACGCAGACATATGCGAAATCTGGGTTAAAAAGTATTTATATTTAATTTTGACAAAACGCTGTCGCCTTTGAAACGAGTTGTTGGCCCTATCTGACGTAGAATCAAAAATCAGTATCAAAACAGAAGGTATGACAGTTATTAGGTACTAACCGCTGGTCGAGAGCTGCTTTCGATCTTCACAGAGACCATATCGATATTCAGGCCAGCCTCAAGGCCAACACCTATTACCCATCAGTATATTTGTCTCCATATAGAATATAGTAGTATATAGACTATATAAAAATGACGGAACCACCGCTTGAAAGCTAAGATGACTGTAATGAGTGCAATCGCGAATACGGCTGTTTTCGGAGGTATAGAGGGGATAACTGTCGATCCTGAGATACTCCACCTTTTCATCGCAGGTGCGCTGGGGATGCTGCTCGGGCTCGAACGAGAGTGGGCTAACAAGTCAGCAGGCATCCGCACGTTTACCCTGACGAGCCTGGTCGGGGCTGCGGCAATGTCGCTAAACGAGACGATTCTACTGGCTTCTGGCGGCGCTCTGGTTCTCGTACAGGGAGGGTTACTCGGAGTCCGGGGTATAGTCGCACAGTGGACTGGCGACGATAGTGAGCTAGACTCTGGCCTGTCCCTGACAACGTCGACCTCACTCCTTGTCGCGTACGCGGTCGGGATTTTGGTTGGTGCCAATCACGTCCTGATCGGCGTCATCATTGGGATAACCTCGTCGTTCCTGCTGGTCCTTCGGAGGGAGCTTCACGAGTTTGCGAACCAGTTATCGCGAGAGGAAGTACGCAGCGCCGGTGAGTTTGCGATCATCTCATTTGTCGTGTATCCGCTCCTGCCCGGCGGAACGTACGGGCCGTGGGATGCGATCGATCCGAAACTGGTCTGGATGCTCGTGATCGCAGTCAGTGGGATCGGGTTTGTCAACTACATCGTGATGCAACGATACGGCAGCAAGGGGATCGCTGTCACCGGCTTCTTCGGTGGTTTGGTGAACTCCACGGCCGTGATCGGTGAAATCGCGGGCCGTGCAAAGAACAACGTGGGAATCACAGAGCTTGCAGTGGGAACGATACTGATAGCTGATGCGGCGATGGCGGTCCGGAATTTAGCGATCATCGTTGCGTTCGTCCCCGAGTCGGCTGTCAGCGTTGGACTCCCCCTCGGCCTGATCGCCATCAGCGGCGTTGGACTCGCATATTACGATAGCAACTGGGAGGGCGATCTGGAATTGGATTTCGACTCGCCATTTAGTAGCGCGAATGCGCTGAAATTCGGGTTACTCTTCCTTGCCGTCTTGATTCTCACCGCTGGCGCACAGCGTATCTTCGGAACAGCTGGCTTCCTGATTACGAGCTTCCTCAGCGGCATCGTCTCGAGCGGCACGACGACAACGACTGCGGTGACGCTGACATCGACTGGGCAGATATCGCCGGCGGTCGCGGCACAGGGTGTGCTGGCCGGAACCCTCTCCAGTATCCTCGTGAAGATCGGGTTTGCAACGAGTATCAACCGCTCACTGCTAGCGCCGGTGGTCCGAAAGTCGCTCTACCTGTCGTTGATCGGAATCGGTGGTGTGGTTATCAGCCTCCAAGTGATATGAACCGGCATAGCTATCGGAATGGTGCGAGGGCCGCCGCGGTCCCCGCGGCGAAGGAATCGCCTGTGAACTCGTCAGCAGCAGCTTTTGCGATGCGTTACTGTTCGAAACGGAGGACCTCTATATGACGTACACCAGTGCCATTATCGATCTCGACGGAACAGTATACCGAGGGGAGTCGTTAGTTGAAAACGCCGCTGAAGGGATACAAACGGTGCGTAATGCGGGGCTTTCGACCCTGTTCGTTACGAACAAGCCGATTGATCGCCGAGAGACATACTGTGAGAAGCTGAACGCGCTGGGCATTGAGTGCAGCAGTGATGACATAATCACGTCCGCCACGGCAGCAGCAGACTATCTATCCGCGCAGTATCCGGAGCGTGAGATCTACGTTATCGGCGAGGACGCCCTGGTCGCGGAGTTGCGCGCCGCTGGATTGAAGACGACGACTGACCCAGAGCGAGCAGGCACCGTGATCGCATCGCTCGATTTCGGGTTTGATTACGAGACGCTACAGGATGCGCTAATCGCACTCACTGAGAACGACGCGCTCTTCGTTGCGACCAACCCGGATCGAACGTGTCCTGTAGATGACGGTGAGATTCCCGATGCTGCAGGGATGATCGGAGCGATAGAGGGAGTGACTGGGCAGGAGTTGGACCAGCTGATTGGGAAGCCGTCCAACGTAATCCTGCAGATGGCGCTCGAACGGGTCGGTGGAAAGCCCGACCGTTGCCTCATGATCGGTGACCGGCTTGAGACAGACATCAGAATGGGAAATCAGGCTGGAATGGAGACGGTCCTGCCACTCACTGGCGTTACCAGCACCGCGGACTTAGCCGACAGTGAGGTGCGTGCTGACCACGTCGTGGCCGACCTTTCAGAGCTGGCAGCGATTGTAGCGAACGGGCGATAGGGTGGGAACAACGAGCGGTTAGCTGTCCCCACTGCGCCTCTGCCTCAGATATCAATCGAGCACGCCGGGGTAGTCAGCGATGATTCCGTCGACACCGGCCTCGACCAGTTTCTCCGCCTGATGCCAGGTCGTTATCGTGTACGGGATTACCTTCCGCCCCTCCTCGTGGGCAGTCTCGACCAGATCAATCTCGGCAAAGCCAGGGTCTTCGAGGTAATAATCTTCGTTGAAGAAGGGCGTGTTCATAATCATATTGTATGGGGGCTGGATGTACTCCGCGTCCAGATCACGGACGACAGACAGACCCTCCTCGATGGAGTCCCAGAGCAGGTACGCGATCGGAATATCGGCATTCGCGTTTCTGACGGACGCCAGTGCAGCCTTCTGGAACGACTGAACAATAAAATCGTTCTCGTGAGTGGAGAGCACGTCAAGCGCCTGTTCGGTAAACGGGTCCCAGGTCTCAACGGACGATTCTGACGCGTCATCGTCGGGAGAGACTCCAGCGGCCTTCCACTCGATGTTGAGCGGGATGCTGTCCGGAGTGGCTTCGACGAACTCGTCTAGACGGGGGATCGTCTCCCCGCTGTCGCGGATTTCGGCGTCTAGAACGGTCTGCACATCGGTCTCCCAGACGTACCCGGATTCGTCTGTCAGGTCGTCCAGCTTATCATCGTGGAATACAACGATTTCGAAGTCCTCGCCCTTCCAGGGTTTCCCGCCTGCAGGGACGAGGTCACACTCCATCATGTCGGTGTCGTATCCCTGACCGCTACGACCGCCGTACGCTGCCTGTTGGACAGCAGCAATGGTGTTTTGCGGATACAGACCGCGATAGCCACGGTGTGCAGCAAGGATCGGTGTGGAAGCGATAGGCGGCTCGGTGCTGTCGTGATCGTTTTCTCTGCCAGCGGCAGTGCCCACGATGGACCCCACAGCGGCGGCAGACGCACTCTTCAGCACAGTTCGACGGCAAATGTCTGGTATTCGAACCATTCCGTGGTCTATTACCTACACAATCTATATATAACTATTGTTTGCTAATATCGATATATATGAGTCTGGAGTTCCGAGTCATTTTACCCTTCCCAGTAGGCGTATCTGTAGCTCAGTCGGAGCTGACCGAACGTCAACAGCCTGACGGCGACAAGCGGGACGACGGAGTTCGCTGGGGCGGACCCACACTCGTAGAACTGGACGGGGTCCGGGAGAGGCATAGATGGTTGCGTACCGGTACGACCGTGCGATGTAGACACGTACCGAAATGACATACAGCTGTGGCTATTCGACGGTCTTCGCTCAGTCAGCGTGATCGATTACTCAGTACGGGGACGTAGCTGTCAGGGCCACGTATCAGAAAGCAGCGCCATCAGGAAAACAGTCGTTCCCAGAGCACCGAACATCAGTCCTACAGTCGGATACGGAAAGACTCCGTCGAAGAATATGACCAGAAACAATCCGACAAGTGTCATCTGCACGCCGAGAAGCTCCGCCTCTGTCGTCTCCATATCGCTCGTTCTCTACCAGCCGTTAAAAACGGTTGTGTGGTTCGACGGCAAACAGTTCTGGTACCGTAAAAATGTGAACTGTTAACTAACAACGTTGAGATATGGGAGGCACGGATGCCACAGCCAGTCATTGCATCGGTCGGTGCCTCACCGCTCGGCCGCACGGACCTCCCGGGCCGCGACCTGTTCTCGGTCGCTCTCGCGGAGGCGTTCGACGAACTGCCCGACCCTGCCGACATCGTCGAGGCGGTGTACGTCGGCAACCAATCGGAGAGTTACGAACACCAGATCATGTACGGGACGCTGCTGGCGGAGTGGGCCGGCCTTCGGTATATCCCCGCCGAGCGGGTCGAAGGGTGTGCCGCCGCGGGCGCGCTCGCGCTGCGCCACGCAGTCAAGGATGTCCGCAACGGTGAGCACGAGGCCGTGCTCGCCTGCGGTGTCGAAAAGATGACGTCCGCGGGCACAAGCGGCGCGACGGACGCGCTGTCGGCGGCGTTCGACCGCGCCACCGAGCAGCGCTCCGGAATCACCGCACCCAGCCAGTACGCACTGCTTGGCCAGCGCTACCTCCACGAGACCGACGCCACGGAACGGGACCTTGCCGAGATCGCGGTGAAGAACCACGCCAACGCCGCTCACAACCCTCGGGCGCAGTTCCCGAAGGAGATCGACGTGGCGACTGTGCTGGAATCGGACCCGGTTGCCCCGCCGCTGAAGCTCTACGATTGTGCGCCGGTCGGCGACGGTGCCGCCGCTGTTCTCGTGACGACCGCCGAACGAGCGGCAGACCTCGACCGGCCGCAGGTGCGCGTTGCGGGCAGCGGGGCCGCTGCGAACAACATCGCGGTCGCCGAGCGGAACATGACCGATATCGCGGGCGCTCGCATTGCTGCCGAGACGGCCTACGAGGAGGCAGGCATCGACGCCGCGGCTGTCGACATCGCAGAGGTTCACGACGCGTTCACCGTCTGCGAGGCGCTCCTCGCGGAAGCTGCCGGCTTCGCGCCCGCAGGCACGGGCTATCAGAGCTATCAGCCGCCGGCGGAGCGGGCTGACGGCTGGACGGACGTACAGTTGAGTCCGAGCGGCGGGCTGAAGGCTCGCGGCCACCCCATCGGTGCGACTGGACTCCTGCAGGCGCTCGAAGCCTACGAGCAGCTCACCGGAGCCGCAGGTGACCGAGCAGTCGAAGGGGCCGAGACGGCCCTGTTGCTCAACGAGGGTGGCGTCGCTGACGCTGTCACCGTCGGTCACGTGCTCACGACGGCGGAGGCACAATGAGTGACGACGACCTCGACGCGACTGACCCGCGGACACTGCCGGGGTTCTTCGACGCCCTTGCAGACGGGGAGCTATTGGGCGGGGTCTGTGCGGACTGTGGACAGGTGCTGTTGCCGCCGCGGCCGGCTTGCTACGCCTGCGGCAGCCGCGCCGTCGATGTCGAACCGCAGGCACCCGAGGGCCAGATCTTCTCGTACACGGCGGTTCACACGCCACCGCCGGCATTCGCGGAAGACGCACCATACACGGTCGCCGTCGTGGAACTCGCGGACGGTGGCCGCCTCCTCGGACGCGTCGCCGCCGACTATACCGATGTCTCCATCGGTGACCCGGTCGAACTCACGGTGCGCGAGCCGACGGCTACAGAGAGAGAGGTAGCGCTCGACTACGAAACCGACTGGCCGGTTCACGTCTTCAAGCCGCGGTGAGAGCAGGTCCACCAGATGACAGCAAGACGGTGGCGGCCACCGTAGCCAGCCCTACTTGACCCAGGAACGGTGACTGGGACAATGGACGCGCTGAGACGAGGCACGGAACCACGAGGTATAAATTATCGTCCCGTCGCATCAGTTTCACGCCAGCATCCCGGGAATTTTGAGACGGTAAGCGTACGCCGTTGGAGGATCCCCTCGCCAAACCATCCGAAGTCGAGAACAGCTTCGAAGGACAATCGTTGACGGTGACATGCCGCACCTGTGTCGGCTGACGGACCGTTCGAAACATCGCCGTACGTGAGGTCAAACAAGCCTGATTCTCCCTGCCAGTTCCCGTGCATAATCGCCGCTGACCTGAGAAGTTCATCGAAACCCAGTAATAGCGCCTCGTTGACGGTGGTCGTCATGACGACGATCTCAGTGGCCGACGGTCAGTCACCCGCTGCCTCCTGATAGCTAGACAGTGAGTTTCTAGCAGTTATCTAGAGAACAGACTGTCAATACAGTCCACAAGTATTTTAATACTAATCATATAATGATTGGTTGGGTTCTGGTCCCCGCTCCACTTCCCTCTGGATCGCCCCCAATTCATCGACTGGCTCGGGTCCAGAACCCGTTGTCGTGGATGACGACTTCCAATGGTGTGTTGCACGCTGCTGCCCCCTGGCACCACACCATATCCCCCACACTGTTGTTGCCTGATCGGTAGTGGCTGTGCAGGCGTGTCAGTGTCTACCTGGATTTATTAGTAAGTGGTCCAGAACTCGGCAGGCAGCGAGGAATATAACACGTGGTTCTCCGCATTCGACTCAGAACTACGTTGATTCCGTGCCCTGTCTACTCCCCTTGATTCGGCCGTTCTATCGACTCTGTCGGTGCTAAACTCTGTCGTCGACACCAATGATGCCCGCTGGCTCAGTGCATCCCGGTGCTACCACCCTCAGCAACTGACCGCTCCGTTGATGTACATGGTGGGGACAGGGTTGTGCGACGTACAAGTGAGGGCACCGATAGAAACACCGGAATTGTGGCAGGCTGGCTGGTATCCGAGAGTGATTGACTCATGCTATTTGATACCATGTATCAACAAAGTCTATTTGTCAGGCGGTTATTGCACTCGAATGGGTTCTGGTCCCCGCTTCAATCACCCCTGATTGCTGGTCGTCTGGTAGGGTTTCTCGGGTCCGGAACCCAGCCGTGCCTCTGACATAGCAGCACGGTGGGCCACAATTGCCCATTGTGGGCCACCATTTTCCCTCCAAACGAGCGGGCAAGGGCCTGTCGCACTACTCCGCTTGCATAGTACTGTTGTCCCGTTGAACACCGTCGGTAAAATGGAGTCGCAGCGTTTTGCAAACGTCTCTACACAGGACTGGACCAGCTATGTCCCAGCGTCAGTCAGCGTATATACGCTGGTGCAGGCGTTGAGGCCGTCATCGGTCCCCTCTCTGCCATCGGCTCGGTGGCGGATTCCTGTGTGGCCGGGACGTTTGTATCTGGTCCGTAGGATCACTAAGGGTCGTCATTTCCCGCTTTCTGCGTGTCTTTGGCAAGCGTTCAGCACTTCGCTAGATACGCTTCAACAGGTGGCCTGTCGTGTTTGAACCCTACACCCCAGGTCGTCAAGCGTCTGAAGCGCCGTTTCGAGGTCCGACTGTTTGACTAGTACGTGGTCCGTCGAATACGCCGAGACGACGAACACAGAGACGTCGGCGTCGGCCAGGGCCGACGCAACCACTGCGAGGAACCCGACCAGTTCGAACGGGAGTTCCACATCGAAGGTCAGTCGCTTCCAGCCACGTTCCACGGAAGCGGCCTCATCCACGGTTGTGCTGGTCTGGTCGACGATGACGGTGGTCTCTGTCTCGTCCTGCACCATCGCGAACGCGTCCGGGTCTGGGTGGGCCGTCCGGCAGACGGCATACACCTCGTCAGCAACAGTGACCGTGGCGTCTTCTAGAAAGTCAGCCGGTTCCATCTCGTCGTCCTTGGTTCCTCTCCCACTAGTAGTGGTCGGTGTTCTCTGCGCGGCTGTGTCTTCTCTCCACTCCTCGCAGTGATGCTAACAGCACTGACAGCCGGTGCCAGCGCCAGCTTCGGGGTTCGACGAGTTTCGCTACTGCTACCGGTACCAGCACTTGCGGCCGCTGTCCCCCTGGGGCTGTATGCTTTTGCCCGGGACACATTTGTCTGAGGAAGGCGACGGTACCGTTGGCACTCGAAGACTGACGTTGAAGTACTCAACGAGTAACGTTCTCCGGCCCAACTCGCCATGCGAAGCTACCTATGCCTGCCAAATCTGCGTAATTCTCTGGGTGTGCAATGAGCTATCCGGACTACTGCCACACGTGATCGTATTAGGTAAAAACCTCACCGCACTGAAATAGTGCGTGCCGCGTGTGTGGTCCAATCAGTTACGCCACTCGTTGATGAGTGTCGGTATGATGACGCCAACGCCGAGTAGCACAGCGAAATGAATCCATTGACTGTCAGTAACAGTTGTTGTACCGAATACCGCCACGAGAGCGAGTATAATAAAGACCGCTGTGATCTTGGTCTCTGTACTGACAAAGTTCGTTGAACTACTGGAGGGCGGTTCTGACATCTGGTCAATGTTTGACCGCAGTATAAAAATGTCTTACCCAGAGTATCAGACCCGGCAACTGCCCCGGACCGACCAGTATAAGAGGCGCACCCGCCTAAAAATGGGGCTCCACACACGGCCCGGAGCTTACAAAAAGCAATCAGCGATTCGGGTATGTAATTCTGAAAGGTCGACATAGTGCGGCGTCAATCCGCACACTAACTGATTAGGGAGTGACTGATGTAACAGAGAACACCCGAACGGCGATACCTTTTCTTCTCGACGGCCTCTCCGTACCGTACTGGCAAAGGACATACGGGTTCAGTTTAGCCGTGATATCGAATTTGAAGTATGTTTGTTATTCAGGTGTAACGACTTGAGTGCCTCCAATCATGACCCAGCGGTTCCCGACTTTCGTCCGCGGTCTGAGTATAGTCTTTGCGAACTGTATTCCGCTTGTCGGAGTCACTGCCTGGGGCTGGGACCTATGGCTATTACTTGTTGTCTACATAGCTGAGGCCGCATTTTCAGTCATCATCGCAGCGACGAAAGCCCTGTTCGCTGAGCAGAGGTCTCCGGGACGTCCCGGACAGCACGAGCCATTACATGAGCTCCGGGAGAAACGCGGTAGTTTTCACCTCTATTCGAATTGGCCCCCAATTTATCCACGGAACGTCTCAGCTGGCCTCGCTGTGACCATCGCGGCGTTGCTGTTCTCACAGATCGAAGAGTTCGTGGCTGAGTACATCGGCACCGGTGAGTATCGCGACGTGTCCGCACAGGAACTGATCCGGACACCGGCACAGTTGACCCCGGTACTGCTTTTCCTCGGCTTCTCACGTTGGGTGGGTCCCGGGCCGGTCGTATCCACGGGGCTTTCCTTTAGCCAGTGAGAGGCCACCTGTTCCGGAAAGTCAAAGGTGACTCGTTCGGCGTGCTATGGTTTTCTTAGAACACTCTATTCACCGTTCCTGACGGGTATGCGTCTTCTAGGAACGATCCGACGAAGGCCTTCGGACTAGTGAGGCATTGGGGCGGTACTCGACATTGACGATGTCTTGCCACAGAGCGAGATCGTCACCCGGACAGAACTCTCGAAAATAACTGTTAGTCGTACGCTCAACAGTCTGGAAGCCAAAAATCTCGTTGCACGAATCGGCTAATAGAGGGCCTCCACAGTCGTGTGGCTGCAGATTTCGCATCGTACTTGATCCGGGAGCCGTGACTTACTGTATGCGCACCGCCCTCCGATACGCTATTTCAGCAGGCGTTGGACTACTAATCACAGTTCTTGCAGTAGCGTTCGCCACATCGGACCACCTGGTCATACTTTCGCTTCTCCCACTGTACGGTGCGGTAACGTCAATGATTCTGGCACATAAACAGCAGTGGCTCTCTCTTTCCCGTGGGGAGCCGAATCGGTCGACGAGGAAACGAGGGGGTATTATCGGCGGCGTCGGAGCATTTACTGGGTATTTGCTTCTGCAGGCATCAATCCCCGCCGGCCTCGCTGGGTACGGATTAATGCTTCTTGGTATGGCTGGAGCGATTGGCGATATGGACGGGGCCTGAGTCTGTTGTACTGACCCGTTCGCCTGAACTACGCCTCCAAAGCCGACCGCTTTTCACAGCCTACTATCGGATCAGCTATGAGTTTGACGGGCCTGTCGTTTCGGCTGCTTGGGACGCCGACAAGGTTGTATTGTGGACTCTACTGTTCGAAATCCTTGACAGTGGTGTGACTGTACTCGCGGCGAGCGTCGTATTCGAAACAACACCACAATCAGCCCGTGAAACCGTATTTTATATTCATCCAAGCAGTACCGTATCCTAACAGATGTATCGGTTTGCGAGGAAGCTATTCAGTTTGCGAGGGGTTGTGCGTGTACTTGTTGTTGTGGTACTGGTCACAGCGAGCGGATGCAGTGCAATCGGGAGTTCGTCCAGCGGTCATTCGGAGCTACCGTCAGAGGATGAGGCAA
This sequence comes from Haloarcula rubripromontorii, assembly GCF_001280425.1. NCBI lineage: Archaea > Methanobacteriati > Methanobacteriota > Halobacteria > Halobacteriales > Haloarculaceae > Haloarcula > Haloarcula rubripromontorii. The sequence goes on from NZ_LIUF01000002.1 coordinate 855,608, forward strand.
CAGACCGCTACGCATCGCTAGATACAGTCAACGCGACAGTAACGACAGTCCGAACCCGGAACGACAAAACAACAACAATTGTCACTCAAAAGCGGGAACGAGTTCACTCATTTGCGTACTTTGAGCGGGTGATATCGGTTACTAGAGCAGAGGAGACAAGGCCTCCGCGGGTTGGTGAAGGCGGATTTATTATTGCAAACGGGTCAACGCTCGTGTCCTATGATCCAGAGTCAAATGAACTCCACCGAATGTCGTTCCAGACCACCGATAGCGGTACAGGGACGACGTATCCAGAACTTCTCGCCGCTGCGAAAAGTAACCGCCCTGTCTCGCAGCCGACGTCGACCCCAGGCATTTCGCCCCTGCCGGTAGTGCCACAAGAAGACGAGTCCGGAGAAAACAGTTCATCTGCGTATCGTGGCGGGAACGTGACAGTCGTATACAACGGCACAGAAACGATTGCTGGACGAGAAGCCTATCGGTTAGAGATAGCCCCGGCCAGTGAAGATATGTCGTTACAGTCACAGACGCTGTGGCTAGATACTGAGTTCCTGTTTCCGATCAAGCGACAGACGGCGTTCGTTGCCAACGGTGATGACTACGAATACATAGTCACATATCGGAATGTGACGTTCAATCCGGCGTTCGAACCTGGAACGTTCCAACTCGAACCACAAGAGGTTCCGGATGATGCACAACAGGTCCAGTTCAATACCTACGAGTCACGAGCGGCGCTGGACGACGCTGCTTCACTTCCGGTTCCGAACCCGGACATGCCGGCAGAATTCGAGTTAGAAGTCGCATCGCACCGCTCAACTGATCCGGAGGTAGCGATGCTCAGGTATGAGTCTACAGGCACTGACACACACTACAGGATTGGCATTCTCAACGGGACACAGAACACGACCACAGGAACGCCCGTGCAAGTGGGTGAGTACGAAGCAAGACAAACGCAGACGAACAGAACGGTACGGATTAGTTGGTCGGTAAATGGCACCACATATTATGTGAGCAGGTTCCCTGCCGACACAGCCGACAACAGCACGTTACTACGTGTTGCACGCTCGGTTGCGAAGACTACGTGACAGCCGACCCGATCAGCCGTGTTGCTATGTCGGCCGTATAATCCACCCCGTGGCCAGCCGCCCGTATCGGATGGTACACAGGTGTAGCCGAACGGGCTACCGCTGAAACGCGAGGCCAGAGGATCGTCGGTAACAGCAGCGATAGCTTTCGATAGATCGCATCAAAAGCTCGTAGCTTCAAGGCTAACAGTTGTCCCGTACTTTCTGTTGAGTTGGTGCACGCCGTTCAAACAGTACAGCCGGGGTGCGTCTCTGGCTGGCAAGATACATACTACTTGGAGGCGAAAGGCGGCATATGGGCAGTGTCGCGCGACAATTTTGGCTCACGATTGTCCCCTCGGTGACTAGTCTTTCGACCATGGGCCTGCTCATTTTGCTTGCGCTCTTTCCAGATCGGCTGTTTACTATCAGTACTGCCGGGTACATCGTTACGGCTGCAATCGCGTTCGTCTCGATCGGAATTCTCGTGTGGCAACTCAGCAGCAGCAGTGAGACCCAGAATGCTATCGACCGGCCAGAGGAGTAAGGGAAGCGAGGACACTCCGTCCACCGGCCGGTCGAGGGTTTCGTCACGACCTGTTCAAGACCGGTGAGAAAGGGATCAACCGCGTCACTCCGTAGCGTACTTCGATCGACGGACTGCGGCCCTGCGCCAGAACCTGTTAGCGGCAGGTCCCGCGAATACGCGAGTATATCTCTGTCGCTGATGGCTGGTTTGCACTTACCCGTGCCATAGGTTCCGGGTGTAGCTGGAGGGGTATCAGCGCTGCCCCCTCGTAGAGATGCGTCTACACTTGGCGTGGTTGTATGTTATTCTCGGTTGGAAGGAAAGATTATATTAATTGCTGTCCTCTCATTTTAGGCATGCCTAATTTAGGCTGCCCTAATAATTCGAGTCGGTCCGCCGAAACACGTCTCCAGAGTAGACGACGTTTCCTCGCGAAAGCTGGTGCAGCAGTCGGCGCAAGCACACTTACCGGCCTCTCTGGGTGTACATCTCTGCTCAGTGGCAACTCCATGGATACCCTCAGCGTTGCATTCAAGCCACCGTTCCCGTTCCTCCAGTACCACGTGATGAATCAGGAAGGGTACTTTGAACAACTGGATCCCGACATCGAGGCGACGAACTTCGCTAACGAGGGTCTCACCATCGTTTCAGCGTACTCCGACGGGGACATCGACCTCGCTTTCATGGGCATCACCCCTGCGATTAAGATGAAGAGTAAGGATGTCCCGGGGAAAGTCACAGCGGCCAATCACAAGAACGGGTTTGTCGTATTCGCTCACGAAGACTTTGCTGCTCTCTGGGATGAACACGGTGCCGACGCTTTCCGGGTCTTCCGTGAGAAAAACGGGCGGAAATTCAAGTTCAGCACCTTCCCAAAAGGCAGTGTCGCGTTTATTCTTCTCCACTATTGGCTCCGCGAGGAACTCGGAATCTCCCCGGATCTTGTTGACATCGAGCCGATGGCGGGTGGTAGCCCCGTCAAACGCTCGCTGCTCTCCGGGAACGTCGATGGCACTGTCATTATGGAACCCATCCCAACTGCGCTTGAACAGAGAGGCGCACCCTTTGAGCGCATTACGTGGGCTGGCTCGTTCATGTCAGGCCAGCCTGGCGGCATCATGTTCATGCACGACCGCCTCTGGGACGATCACCCGGACATCGCGAAGTCTGTAATTACCCAACATTCGCGTGCCACTGAAACCATTCAGGAACAGCCGGCTATCGCTGCGGAGGCCGTGAGTAAGGCCAAAGGCGACAAACTCCCGACGAAGATTGCTCGGAAAGCCCTCAGGTCGAAGGCGTCGAACTACATCAGCGACCCGGCACAGATTACAGAGAGTACGCAGCTTTTCGCTGCGCAGATGGAGGAACTCGGCCAGATCGAAAGCGGAGTGTCTACCGACAAACTCTTCGAGCAGTCACTCTACGACGACATCGCCGAATAGGATGGCCACCGAATTTGACCCAGTAGCGGACTCATCCGGCATCCGCTCTCAGCCGACAACTACGACTGCGTTCGGCCGAGAATGGAATCTGACACGTCTGTGGTATGGATCTGTGGGAACTGCTGGATTTCTGGCAGTCTGGTGGGCGGGGGGCCGTGAAGTTCCGTCGTACCTGTTGCCGACTCCCAGCGAGGTGGCGGGCGCGCTGTGGACGGAGCTGGTTAGCGGCGAATTACTTGTTCATCTCAGTGAGAGTCTCCTCCACTACGTTCCCGGTGTCGCCGTTGGCATTGTGGCTGGCGGTCTACTTGGCATCGGCATGGGGTGGAGTCTGGTCATTGACGCCGCCCTCACACCCATCGTGCGGGTACTCCGGCCGATTCCACCATTGGCGTGGATCGTGTTCGCCATCATCTGGCTTGGACTCGGTCACACCGGTGCGGCCTTTATTGTGTTCATCGGTGCATTTTGGATTACGTTCTATAATGCGTACGAGGGGGTAGAGAACGCCTCGAACGAGCTAATCGAGGTCGCTACGACGCTGGGTGTCGATAGCAATCGCCGGCTGCTGTGGCGGGTCGTCATTCCAGATGCGTTACCGGGGATTCTGACCGGAGTCCGTACGAGCGTCGGCCAGTGCTGGATGATGGTGATTGCAGCCGAGTTGTTCGGCGCGCCCGGTGTCGGGTACGAAATTATCACGAGCGCAAATAACCTCGCGATGGCGCGTAGCATCGCGTATATGCTGGTGATTAGTGTGGTGTTCCTGCTCAGCGACTGGGGCGTCCGGCGAGTCCGTGCCCACCTCCTCGACTGGCAACAATGAGGGACAGTACGGATACCGTAATCGCCATCGACGGGGTCGCCAAGCAGTACAAGAGGGACGGCAGAAGTACTACAGCCCTCCGTGACGTGTCGCTGAGTGTCTCATCTGGCGAGTTCGTCACTGTGGTCGGCCCGTCAGGCTGCGGGAAGACAACACTGCTCAGGCTTGTCAGTGGACTGGAATCGCCAACGGACGGTGACATCACAGTCGCGGGGAAGCCGGTTCAAGGTCCTGACCCGAATCGGGGAACGGTGTTTCAGGAGTACCACCTGTTCCCGTGGCTGACAGTCCGGGAAAACGTCGCCTTCGGATTGGTGGAGCAGGGAGTGCCAGCTGCTGAGCGGCAGGAGCGAGTCCAAGAACTGCTCTATGTTATTGGACTGTCTGACTTTGCAGATGCATACCCGAAGGAACTCTCAGGCGGTATGAAACAGCGCGTCGGTCTTGCACGCGCACTCGCTGTGGACCCAGATATCCTCTTGTTGGACGAGCCGTTTGGCAGCGTGGATATGCAGACACGCCGCCAACTCCAACGCGAACTGCTCGAAATCTGGCGTGGCACCGACAAAACCGTGTTGTTCGTAACCCATGACATTGAGGAGGCCGTTGCGCTCTCGGACAGAATTGTCATCATGTCCGGCACGCCGGGGCGCGTTCGAGCGACGGTTTCTGTGGCGGAATCTCGGCCTCGCAACCGCAGTGCGCAGTGGTTCGTCGACCAGGTTGAAACACTGTTCGAGCGAATTGAATCGCATGCGTAGTTTCTGAATGTGTCTTCTGCATACGCCGTGGTGGTTAGTTCACTGCCTACTGACTGGTGGTCTCAGTATCGCTGTGCCATATCTCGGCGTCGCTCCCCGCTGAGCCGATGTGTCTGACCGGACCAGCGATGCGTATTGCACAGAATGATGTGTACAGTAGTTCCGCCACAAGACAACGCAAACATTGGCCAGAGCGTAAATCAGGTCTCTAAACAAGCCTCTCGCACTCGCTGTAGCGTGTGGTCTAGTAGATTACTGACTGGCAACCCTACAGCCCTACGGGCAGAGGTTGCCCACAAAAACAGGTCGTGCTTGAACCCTACTGTCCCAACGTGGGAATCCCTGCTTCAGCACGGGAGGTTCTCAAGCAGGCCGAGACGGCACGTTTGTTCAGGGACACGAGGGAGTCACTCCCTGTTCAATGGTTATCCTGTCGTTTTGAATCTGGATGAAAATAGTTTGTTCAGGCTCATCAGAGACTGTGACAGCAGCGGTGGACTCCTGCTGCCCGTCGAGAACGGCCGTCACCTTGTAGCAGCCATTCCGTAGTAAGTTGACCGAACAACCCGACTGGCCTGACAGAAGCTGATAGTGTGCTGTATGACAACACTCTTCGTCATCGTATATCTCTATGTACACATCATGCTTGGCATCTGAGTCATTTCTGATATGGAGGTCTTCGTGTGCTAAGCGCCACTCTTCACTGGTCGCCGAGAGGAGTGTACGGCTGCTGGAGGGCATGTCGACAGTGTATCTATGTTACAACTACAATATATATCTTAAGATGGATGTCTAATCTACATGTACCCAGCGCCATCTGTTTACACGTACAAACTCAGCCTTTGCCAGGGCCGTCCACGTCGGATTTTTATTTGTCCGTCATCTTGATAATCGTATGCAGTTTTACGAGGATATTTCGGTCGGTGACGTGCGAGAATCGGATGGATACACAGTGTCGAAATCTGAGATCGTGGACTTCGGCGAGAAGTACGATCCGCAACCGTTCCACACTGACGAGGAGGCAGCGAAGGACTCGGTGTTCGGTGGGCTAGTCGCGTCTGGCTGGCAGACAGCCGCAATCTGTATGCGTCTCAACGTCGAGACCAGCGAGGACATCGCAACACAGGCCGGCGTCGGTGTCGACAATCTCCGCTGGCATCTACCGCTCCAACCCGGTGATACGCTCCGATTACGAACTGAAATCACCGACAAGCGACCCTCCGACAGTGACCCAAGTCGAGGATACCTCACCACTCGTCACGAAGGGCTCAATCAGGACGACGAACTGGTTATTTCATACGAGGCGACGGCCATGATTCGCCGGAAGACCGACGGGTGACGATACGGCCCAGGAAATCCAGTTGGTGTGTGTGGTACAGCAACTCAGCTGCAGCGACCTGCTCACGCCGACCCGCCAGCCAGTCGTCGAGTCCCTCGAAGTCGCGATCAGCCACCTCGCCGACTGCATCCTCGATAGTGTCGAGAATGTATCGGAGGAAGTAGGCTTCGTCGGCCGGATAGCTCCCGTCGATCGGTCGGACAATCCAGTCCGACCCGGCAACCGCTGAAAGCGCTGTGCCGTCGAGGCGCTGAAGCCGACCGAGTACGTCGCTACCGGCGCGGCTGTCACCGCCCTGCTTCCCGTCCATGTGCTCGTGATAGAGCCGTTCGACCGTCCGGTCGGCTGGATGGCTCGGCTGGAAGCGAGTTGCCCCGTCAAATGTGAGCGGGAAGTAATACAGGCCACCCGGCGCGAGCGGTTCGAGCAATGTCGGCAGCTCCTGCCGGTCGAGAATATCGAGCAGGGCAGCCCCGATGAGGAGGTCGTACTCGCTGTCAGCGGCCGTCGCGTGCGCCACCGCCTCGGCTTGCACCGTCTCAATCTCGATCCGTCGGTTTTCGCTGGCCAGGACGAGCGGTCCGTCTCTCACAGATGTCTGCCGGTCAGCGGCCCAGTCCCGGATGTGGTCTGGCAAGTGAGCCACGTTCTCCGACTGGATATCGACTGCAGTGTAATGGACTTCGCCGGCAGGAAGCACGTCCCAGTCGAGGAACCGGGTGAGCATCGTGCCGATACCAGCCCCGATTTCGAGGACGCGTAGCGGCCCGTCGCTGTCGGCTGCCCGGTCAGCCAACTGCTCGCGGAGCAGCTTGACCAGCCGGCGGTCCAGCGCGCGGTCGTCGACTGTCCGTTTTGCCCGGAGATATCGCTGGAACGACTTCGTCATGCTAGTCCCTCCGCAGGCTGGACGATGGCAGACAGCAGGCTGCGTACCCGCCCGACCGTCTCTTCCCAGTCCGGATGCGCCTCGTAGCTCTGTCTCGCGGCCCACCCCATCTCGGCCAAGCGGTCGCGGTCGGTGGCGAACCGCTCCAACTCGCGAGCGACGGCTGCAGAGTCGTCCGGGTCGACGAGTGCCCCCGTTTCGCCGTCGGTTACGACGTCGCTCGCCCCGCCAGCCCGGGTGGCCAGCGCTGGGAGGCCAAAGCTCATCCCCTCCAGATAGACGATGCCGAACCCCTCGTACCGGGACGGGACCGCCAAGACGTGGCTCGACCGGAGCGTGCGCTGTAGCTCGTCCTCCGCCAGTCGGCCCGTGAACGCTACGCGGTCATTCAGACCGTGGTCTCGGATACGGTCCCGGACTGCATCGACGTGACTGCCGTCGACGGCCCGACCGACTACGGTGAGGTCGATGTCGGCGTCAGCGCCCGCCACGCCATCGACGAGCGTATCCAACCCCTTTCGAGGTGTGATGTTTCCGACGAAAACCACTCGCAGCGGCTCGGTAGTAGCCCGTTCCGCAACCGCGGCTCGGTCGATTTCCGGCGCGAATCGGTCTCCGGCCGGCGGTGCGACGACGGTGTCGGCGGGGTCGACGCCAAGGTCCGAAACGACACGTCGGGTGGTGGCGCTGTTACAGACAACTCTGTGGACCGTCCCGAGGTAACGACGCTCTACCGCGCGGTACAGCGGGGCGAGTCGACGCGGCTCGCTTGCCCGCAGATGGTGGACGATGCTGACAACCGGGTAGGGGAGGGTGCGGTTCGTGTGAACAAGCGACGGGTGTGCGAGTTCGTCCTGTAACATGATGTCGACATCTACGTCCAGTTGTCGTCGGAGCTTGCGCGACCCGTTGTCGAGCAGCCCACGGTGGTAGTTCCGCCAGGGGAGCTGGATACATTCGACAGTGTCGCCGGCCGCTCGAAGTCCCTCGATGAGTTTTCTATCGTAGCGAAACCCGCCCGACTGCTCGTCGAGGCTCCCGTACAGGGTCAGGCCGACTCTCATACGGCGGCGTCGTAACTCGCAGCGGCGTCCTCGTCCTCCCAGACGGTGACCGATAGTTCAGTGACCGTCTCGTCGGTGACACGCGCAATGACGCGCTCGAAGATGACACGGGCAAACCGTTCCACGCTGGGATTATACCCCTCGAACTCTGGGAGGTCGTTGAGCAGTGTGTCCTGATAGCGGTCAGCGAGTGACGACAAGGCTGCCTCGGCGTTGTCTATATCGACGATGTAGTCGAACTCGTTGAGTTCGGGACCGCGGAAACACAGTTCGACCCGGTAGTGGTGTGAATGCGGGTCACCTTCGGGGCCCGGGTCCGGGACAGTGAGGTAGTGCTGTGCCACGAACTCGGTCCGGACCGTCGTCGCGTACATGCCCGAACAGACGGCCGGGACACACCTAAATCACGGGTGTCAGTTGTACGTCAACACTACTTGCACGGCGTCGTCTGGCCGGTTCGCCAGCAGTTGATATGCCTCGCCTGCACGCTCGATGTCGATCTCGTGTGTCAACAGCGCCGAGAGGTCGGTGTCGCGCAGCCACGACCGGACAACGTCCAGTCGGCGGTCCTTGTCCCAGCGGTCGGCGTGGTCCGGGTCGATACGGCTCACCTGGCTGCTGCGAACGCGGATGTGGCTCCGATGGAAGTGGTGTCCGAGGTCCAGTGACACGCCTTTCGAGCCGTACCACGACCCGACGATGACCTGGCCCGCGTAGCCGGTGGCGTCGATAGCCCTGTCGAGGGCAGGCGGGTTCCCCGAGAGTTCGAACGTGATGTCGGCGTCGACATCGCCGAGATCTCCGGGCGTGACCGAGCGGTCTGCCCCGAGCGCTTCCGAGAGCCGGCGACGGCTTTCACAGGGGTCGACTGTCACGAGTGACGCTAACGGAAAATCAGCCAGAAGTCCAGTCGTCAACAGTCCGACCGGTCCCTGGCCGAAGACGACCACCCGAGCGCCGATACGCGGCCGAGCGTCCATGACGAAGTTAACGGCCGCCTCAACGTTCGGCATGAACACCGCCTGTTCCGGGGGTAACGTCGTGGGAATGAGCGACGACGGCTCGGCGAGAAAGTGGCTCTCGTGTGGATTAAACGCGAACACACGACGGTCGAGCCAGTCGTTGTCGACTTCGTCACCGATGGCGGTGACGCGGCCGACTGCGGCGTAGCCGTACTGCAGTGGATACGAGAACGTCCCACCTAAGGCGTCGATTGTCTCGTCGGTCGCGAGTTCCGAATCGACCTCACCGCGGTACACCAACAGCTCCGTTCCGGGACTGATTCCCGAGAGTTCTGTTCGGACACGGACCTGCGATGGGCCGGGATCAGGCACCGCCTCCTCGTCGACTCTGACTGATTCCGCACCGGTAAAGTACAGCGTTCTGGCGGACATTACACTGTCTCTTGGAGACGTGGGCGGCCGGTGCCGATGTTTCGATGCCAACTCTTCCGGACGTGGCGACGGCTCCGGGAATACACGTCTCCTATCCAGGCTTTCTCTGACTAAAAAGTATCTCCGATTGACTACAAATACCCGAGTGACTCCAGCCGGCCTCTGTCGCTCTCGGTACCGTAGACACGCGACACTGGAAGCGGTTCGGGCGGATGCAGATCTGGCTCGCGTCCCCCGCCGTCGACGCCGTCGGTCTCGGCCCACGGCACCGCTAGTAAGGCTGGTACTGGCGTGTGCATCGGATGGCCGTACAGCCCCCACTCCCCGAACAGATTACCGTGGTCGGCGGTGACGGCGAGGTGACCGTCGACGTTTTCCGCCAGCGCTTCGACTTCGCGGAGGACGTATCGGAGGTTCGCCTCGTATGCGTCCCAGACGCGGTCCGGCGAGACCTCGCCACGGCGGAGCGCGACCCACGGATTTGCCGTGTTGCTGTGGTGTCCAGTGCGGGCCAGCCCGTCGTCGCTGTCAAGCGGGTCGGGGACAAACGGGTGATGTGGTTGCATGTAGTGGACGACCAGCCGCTCGGGGTTCAGCCGCCGGGCCAGTGCGATGGCACGGTCGGTTACAGCTTCAGCCGGGACGGTGTTCAGGTCCTCGTCCCACGCGTACTTCCAGACCTCGTCCAGCGCAGCGAAGGCGTCGGCATCCAGATACCGGTCAGTCCACGTGTTGCCGGTGATCATAACGGTGTGGGCTGTCTCTGGATGCCCGGGGAACGTGTTTTCGAGCCACTCCGAGGACGAACTCCCGACCGAGCGGACCGTCGAGACGGTGTCGAACAACTCGCTATCGGAGGCAACCGTCTGTAGCAGGTCCGCTCGACAGGCGTCGAGGACGACGAGTACGTCCCAGTCGCGTTCATAAATGGTCGTTCCGTACGGAATCCGCTGGCCCAGCGCCTGCACCGCTCGCAAGTACGCCGTGCCTAGCCGGCTCATCCCCGGTTCTGTCACGTCCGGTATTCGGTGGCGGCGACTAAAGTCCCACCGGCGATATAATATATATGTGTGGACGCCCCCATTGGAGTGTGCAGTGTCTGTTCGTCGGAGCGGGCAGTATCGCGGCGGAGTACGCGGACGGACTGGCAGACAGCCCACTCTCGCTGGCGGGCGTCTGCGACCTCGACGAAGACCGGGCTGCGTCACTCGCCGCAGCGCACGATTGTCCGGCGTTTACCGACCTCGATACCGCGCTCACTGCTGTTGACGCGCCGCTGGTCGTGAACCTGACGAACCACCCCGCCCACGCACCGGTGACCAGAACGGCGCTCGAAGCAGAGCGACACGTTTACTCGCAGAAGCCGCTGGCGCTGGAAGAGACGGCGGCCGCGGAGCTACTGGCCCTAGCCAGTGATAAGGACTTGGCGCTGGGCTGTGCCCCGGGGACGCCCGATGCGCCGTCGCAGCGTCGTGCCGGACGATTGCTCGCCGACGGTCGCATGGGACCCGTTCAGCTGGGCTATGCCCACGCCCACGTCGGCCGCGTGACCGAGTGGCACGACCGCCCCGATTCGTTTCTCTCTATCGGGCCGCTGTACGACGGCGGCGTCTACCCGCTTGCTTTGCTGGTGTCGTGGTTCGGTCCTGTCAAATCTGTCCAGTCCGCGACTGCACTCGATAGCTGGCCTGACCGGGAGCCAAAGCGGCCATCGGTCCCGAGTCATGTCGAGGCGATGCTTTCGTTTGACGGGGGACTGACAGTCCGGCTGACCGCGAGCTTCTACGCGCCACACCGGAGCCGAGAGTTCTACGGACTCGAACTCCACGGCGACGATGGGTCAGTATACCTCCGTGGGACCGGCGCAATGGCAGACAGCCACGAAGCCGTTCGCTACGGCCGATCTGGTCGCGAATACATCGATGCTCCCGCCCAGCACCCCACGCAACCGTACCGCTATCTCGACCCTGTCGAGTCGCTTGCGGCCAGTGTCACCCGTGGGTCTCCGGCCCGGGAGACTGGCCGCCGTGGTGCCCACGTCGTTGCAGTCTGTAATGCGACTGAGACGGCTGCGGAGACGGGTGAGCCGACGGTCGTGTCCGACCACGGAGTGTCGGCCGCCCCGCCGCCAGCGCCGACTGTCACCCCAGACAGCGCCCGAAGCAGTGGACGTGCGGGAGCGATTCGACTGCCGCCTGTCGGATTCGGCTGTTCCCGCTACCGTGACGGAACGTACGTCGACCGCGCGGACTCCATCGCGGCGGCCCTCGACGCTGGCTACCGACTGCTCGACAGCGCCGAACTGTACGGCAATGAACACCGTATCGGTCGTATCCTTGCCGCTCCGGGCGCACCCGACCGGCATCGGGTGTTCCTGCTCGGGAAGGTCTGGCGCACGAACCACAGCCGGGAGCACATGGTGACGGCCTGTCGGGGCAGTCTCGACGAACTCGGTATCGACGCCTTCGACTGCTACGCGCTGCACTGGCCCGAGGCGTGGGCACACCGCGGGCCACTGGAACGACTGGCCGAGAAACCGGTCGCGCGTCAGGAGGCGTTGACCTTCCCCGAGGATGACGGGGGCGACATCGAGACGGACTCGATTCCGCTCCGGCGCGCCTGGGAGAATCTGGAGACCCTCCACGAACAGGGGTGGGCGCGCACGCTCGGCCTCTGTAACGTCTCGCAGACACAGCTGGAGACCGTTATCGATACGGGGACTATCAGGCCGGCACTCGTCCAGATCGAACGCCACCCGTACCAGCCACGGACAGACATCGTCGAGTACTGTCACGAGCGAGGCATCAGAGTCGTGGCCCACTCGCCGCTGTCGGCTCCCGGATTGCTCGACGAGCCTGTCCTGACGGATATCGCAGACGAATACGGCCTTTCCTCGGCCGGTGTGGTGCTGGCGTGGAACGTCACACAGGGGGTTGTTCCGATTCCGTCCAGTACGACACCGTCTCATATCGTCGAAAACCTCGTCGCAGCTGGGCGGCGACTCGACACAGAGACGTGTGCCCGCATCGAGGCGCTTCAACAGCCGGATTTCGAGCGGTAACCGGTGCAATTGGCAGTATAATTATGTGACTGAAACCCGAATCGAAAACATGACCGCGACGGAGACACAGGGACGTTCACTCGACGTAGCTTCGCTGGACAGCCGACACTGGCTCGGTATCGTGGCGGCACTGGTCTCGGCGGCGATACACCTCCTGCTCGGTATCAGGCTGGCCCCGTCCGGTCTGGGTATCAGCTTCATCCTCGCGGGGCTTGGGTTTCTGGGCGGTGTCGCGCTGGTCGGCCTGGGTATTCGCCGTCGCCTCGTCTACGCCGTCGGCGTTCCGTTCACGCTCGTCCAGATTCTGCTGTGGTACTACGTCAATTTCGCCGCCGGGCCGAAATCGTTCCCGACTGATATCGGGACACTGGGTGCGGTCGACAAGGTCGCACAGCTTGTCCTGCTGGCGGTCCTCGTTGCGCTGTTGCGATGAACTGTGCTACTGTGGCGGCTGACAGGCAGCGGGGAGGTGTCGATGGCCGAGCAACACGGTGACGGTGCAATCCCCGTCGAACTTTCGGTGATCGGCGGGTTCGTTATCGCCGGGATTGTCGGCGTGCTGTTCCCCGCAGACGCGATGACCCATTGGCTGTTCCACCCGGCGGTCGTCGCAGGCTGTTGCTGGGCCGGACAGCTCTGGTACGTCGGCCGAACGGTCAGTGTCACGCCGGCTACCGGTGACCCCTGGCGCTACACCTTTGGGATTGCAAACACCGTGACGCTACTTCGCGGCGGGCTTTATGCCGTCGTCGCTGGCTTTCTCGTGGTGCCGGTGACGACCGAGCTCGTCTGGGTCCCAGCGGCCTGCTACGGCGCTGGGGTCGTACTCGATAGGCTCGATGGCACCGTCGCCCGAACCGTCGGCAAACAGACCCAGCTGGGCACGCGGTTAGACATGGCTTTCGACACTTTCGGGTTCGTGGTTGCACCGCTTGTCGCAGTCCTCTGGGGCCAGCTCCCCGCCCTGTACCTCTCACTGTCGGCTGCTCGCTACGTCTACGTCGCCGGGATTCGCTGGCGGCGCTACCGAAACCGGCCCGTCTTCGAGCGGCCTGACAGCAACCTCGGGAAGTATCTCGCCGGCGTCCAGATGGCGTTTATTACCGCCGCGCTCGTCCCTACCGCGCCGACGGGACTAGTCTTCAGACTCACACCGGTCGTCATTGCACCGTCGCTGATGGTGTTCCTCCGTGACTTCCTCGTCGCTAGCGGTCGACTTCCTCGGGAGTGGTTCGACCGGCAGCGTTGATACGTCTCTGTCCCTATATCTTGGTATGCTCTTCCCGACACACCTGCTCGCGGCCGCGCTTCTGGGACGTGTGTCGCGGTTGTCGCCGCTGTGGCTTGTGGTCGGGACCGCCTTTCCGGACGTGGTAGACAGGCCGCTAGCATCGGTCGGTGTCACCGCCCTCTATCATTCAATCGGCCACTCTGCACTGCTCGTGGTCGTTGCGCTCCCGCTGGCTCTCTCGGGCCGGACAGGACTGTCGGCGGCAGCTGGATGGGCGTTACATCTCCTCCTTGACACCGTCCACGTCGTTCTCAACGGCCGCCCCGGCGACGCGGTCTTTCTGCTTTGGCCTGTTCTTACTCCGACGGACCCACTGGCGCTCCCGCCGGGGTCGTTCTTCGTGTACTACCTCTGGAGTCCATCATTCTTCCTCGAAGTCGCGCTCTGGCTCACGACCGCTGGCCTGCTCGCCAGACACGCCACAAGAGAGGGCCGTGCTGGCTCCCGAGATCGGGTCGATTGAGCCTCCCAGTCGCTGTGGAGACATAATACGATGGCACAATCCCTGAAACGCTGCAATATAGTGACTATCGACACTGTCCGACTGAATCAGTACACGATGACACACCAACCCAACTGAGAGGGCCTCGGTTGGCGGCACTCCGTCGCGTCTCAGCTTTCTACGCAGTCCGTACAGCGGCTAGCGCCGGGTAGCGAGGACCGACCACACTCTGTACACGCATCGAGGCCTGCGCTTGGCTTCTCCCGTGGGACAGGTAACGTGTTCAGTGCTTTTCGCAATCGCTTCTTCATGTCATAACGCATTGGCGTCGACTATTTTAATATTTGGGGTAAAAGCGATAGAAACACGCCAGTGTCTGTGATATTAGCAAAATAATCTATTGACTGTGGCACATAAATGCGTATTTGTATACGTACAACTGTCCCATTTTTACGCTATCTCCCGTGTGTTCAGTCAGTACAGAGCCGAGAGAGACCCAGTCACTGCTGCCCGACAGCGCGGCCTGACCGCTCTCGGATTTCCAATGCCCACACATTGGGATTTTCCTGTAGTTCGTACTCTGAAAGCAGATTTGACTGATACGCGTTATCAGCGAGTGACTCACGTGCGGTGTCCCACTCGTCGATTTCGATGCGGTTGAGCGATCCGGCGACGATTACACTCCGCCATGCACCGTCTGGACCAATGTCGAAGGTGCTAAAGCTTGCCACATCAGTTTGCTCCGCATACGTCTCTTTTCGGAGTTCGGTGGTTGCGCCCAGAAACACGAAGTATAGGGTGTCCTCACCGTCGTATCCGAAGGATAGCGGCACGCCATATGGCACTCCCTCGGCAGCCATCGACAACACACCAACGCCTCTCTCTGTTAGCACCTCATCGATGACCGAATCTTCCACCTCTGCGCCCAGTAAGGGTTGGAAATCTGAACTCATAGCTGGAATATGTTCTTGATACTGGAATAAGGTTTGAGGAGATTCTCAGGAACTCGGAATTCGACTTTGAGTACCGAAATCGGGAAGATCAGGAGCACAGACCACCAGCATAATAAATACCAACCAACACTGACCGCTGCCATCTGCTACCCGATTGCGAGAGTTTGTTACCCGGCAGTCCGAATTGGTGACATGGCCATCGACCCACTGACAAACGATGACGTTCTGGCGGTCCTTGAAGACTGTGACGCGACTGCGGTCCCGACAGCACACATCTCTGCACGCCTTTCGGCCCCGAAACCGTACGTCACAACGCACCTCCAGCAGCTCGCTTTGAAAGGCCTGGTGGGGTTCAACACACACAGAGGAGTTCGCCGCTGGCGGCTTACGACCGCTGCGAGAACACCAAGTGAGTAAGACACAGTGGCCGCTGGTGTCTGGTCGCGACTGTCTCACGCGTCGGTGCGGATATCTCGGTCAACGGCGTCCTCCGCGAGCGTGTCGAAGCAATCCCTGGCATCATCTGTCAGCCGATATCGCTCGTGGACATCGTCCGGTTCTCTCCCCCGCCCACTCGCCAGCCCAACGACGTGCGCGATTTTCTCGTAGTTCTCTCTGACGAGCGAGCCGACAAGATCGGGGAGTCCGGCGCGACCGGCGAGCTCTTCGGCGGCTGCCCGCCCCGCGTACACCCGCTTGGTCGGCCGATCGACCAGTACCATCGCAAACGGCGGCTCGTCAAACTGGGCCGTCAGAAACGACTGCGCCGACTCGTCGTACCACGAGATCGCGCCGATATCGTCAAGCCGTTCGAGGGCTTTCGCAGCCACCGAACAGTACGGACACTCGCCGTCGTAGATGAGTACGGAGCTAAAACGGGCCATGTCTTTACTAGGAGTCCGTCCCGCATATATCGTTGGATTAGGAGGGCGGTATGTAGTGTCAGTGGACAGTTCGGACAGCGACGTGTCAGCTGTTGGTGCCCTGGACTGCCCCGAGATGAGCCGACGTCGTCCGCTGACTCCTGATCGTTGCTGGCGCGGTTGGCTGTGTGATCAGTTCGTTCATACGTCAGTAGCTATCAGCACGGCATGATGCCCTCCGCCAGACGGGTTCTCCGGACAGAGGATAGCCGTCGGACAGAACTACTTGGCACCATCGCCTCGAATTCGCTTCCGATTGTTGGCGTTGCGTTCCTTGACTGGAGTGCGGCTGCATTGCTGTTTCTGTACTGGTTTGAGCTTGGCGTCGACTCGGTCTGGGCACTCGTCCGGGCAGTGTTCGCTGGCCGCCCGCCGACTATCGAGACTGGCACCCTACTTATCGGGCCACTGGCGGAACGACAGTTCGCCCTCTCTGTCCCGCGAACCGATCTGCGGGTCTATCTCACGACGATGCTTGCGCTTCCAGTTACCGTTCTCATCCTGGCAGGGGTCTGGTTGTTTACTGGGGCCCTCCTCATCGGTCCACTGCCGGAGCCTAGCACAGAGACGGTAACTGGTGTACTGCTGGCAACGGTCGGTATTTTCGTTGTAACGGGTGTGACAACGGTGCGAAACTACTTCTACAACGGCGCGTATCGGAAACACAACTCGGCGACAGCCTTTGGTGGCCTGTTACCGCGGATGATAACTGTCTTTTTTGGGGGGATACTCACTCTGACGCTCATAACAGCAGCCACAGAGGGGCCTGAAGCAGAACTCGGCAGTCTTGACCCGACTGTCGTCGGGTTGCCGATGGTACTCATGATCGTCTGTTTCAAATTCGCATCTGACCTCCTGGGTGTCTACAGCGACCGTCTTGCCGTCTATTTCAAGTCGTACGATCAGGAATACGGCTGGCAAAGGGCCCCATCGAAAGCACGATCTGTCGACGGAACGCTGGCTGAGGTTTCTGAACGCCTTCGCCCGGTTCGCTGGGGACGAGTCATCGGTGGCCCCCTCCGATTTCCACATCACCCGGGAAGCATGTTTCTCTGCGGCATGGGGCTTCTCGTTGCGGTTCTGTTTGCAATTGGGGGCGCATGGGACATCGTTGCCGTGATTGTTGTCGCAAGCGTTAGCATCCCGGTTCTCCTGCTGTGTCTCGATCAGCTATTGCGATACGGGGCGATCGAATACCGAATCGACGCTGACAACGGTGTCCTCATCGCATACGACCGTCTGTTTGGCACGGCACTCTGGCGCATCGAATCGTGGGAGGAACGTAGCCTCCGCGTCGAGAAGACACCGCTTGATTCGCTGTTCGGCACAGAGACAGTTACTATCGAACACGCTGATGGCGAATACATACTGCCACACCTGTCTGATGCCGCCCCAGTTGTCGCGGTGTTTGACCGACAACCCGAACGTTCAGAGCAGATACTCCCCGGTCGGGCCAGTCTATTGTCATAAGTCGTTCGAGTGGCCTGTGAAGAGCTATCTATCCACTGCGGTGCTGTTGTCGGTCCACAGGTCATACCCGACGACAAGCGCCATGCCACTCGTCGGTACGATCAACAACAGCCTGCCAGCGGGTGAGAAGCCAACGCCTGCCACCGACAGACCGAGCACTGCAGCGGCGAGTACTGGTGGGCCAGTGAGTGCGGCACCGAGCCGAGCGCTTTCGGACCGGAGGTAGCCAGCGCCCCAACCGCCGAGGCCTATGATTATGAGCGGGATCGCAAGTGCCCAGATGAGGAGGGCGGTGAGTTCTCTCCCGATATCGTTTGTGCTGGCTGTGGTGAACAACAGCGTCCCGAGCAAACAGGCCCCAGTCCCGAAGAGCGCCCCGAGTGCGAACGCGCCTTGCAGGCGTGACAGTGAGTCCCTGTCACGCCTGAACAATGCGCCCAGACCGACGAACACCAGCGCGTTCGCGCTTATAATGAGTCCGGGTCTGAGTGTTCGCTGCACCCAGATCGCGCTGAAGGTTGGTGGGTTGAACACATACGAATCACCCGGCCGCGGAGTCGGCCAGAGTTCAAGTGGGACTGCGGTGATGAGCAGACAGACCGCACTCAGACCGAGGAGCGGACCGGCGATCCGATATACGCGACGGGACATAGCAGGTCACTCACCTCCAAGAGCCACGACAGTTCCAGTCGGAGAGACGCCCACGACCCCACCGTCGAGTACTGCCACTGAGACAGCCTGATACTCGACAGGATACTGCCACACTGCCTCACCAAAGCGCGTAGTGAACGCGGTGAGACCATTCTCGCGCTGGAACGTAAACACGGCATCAGCAGCCGCGGCAGTCACTGCGCCACCAAGATCGATTTCCGAGCACCACCGGGGCGTCGGTGCGCCGTCATCGACGCGGTCGAAGGCAAACGTCGCACTGGAGGACTCACCGGGACGCTCAATTGCATACACGCTCTCGGGCGTCACGACCGGGGACTCAAGTGACCGTCTGTCGTCGAGCCGCCACTGCTCTGTCCCGTCTGTGAGCGAGCGGCCGAGCAGGTCACCGTACGTATCGCTCACATAGACCGTCTCATCGGACACGACAGGATATCCAGCAGGTCGATCTTCGCGTTTCCACTGGACCGCACCGGTTGCGGCGTCTACCGCCACTATCTGCTCACCAGCGATAACGACGGTGCCATCGGCCACGGCCAGCCTCGTTCCATCGACATTTGCCGTCCACTGCCGGTGCCCGTCGTCGATATCAAATCTCGCCACCCCATCAGTCGTGGGAACGAACAGTGCACCAGCAGCCACTGTCGGAACGCCTGCCCCCGCTGTGTCAGTGTTTCGCCACACAACAGCGCCGTCCGCAACTCTGAGCGCTGCGATACCGTCCGCCGTCGCGAGAAAAACACGGCCGTTGGCCATCACTGGCGGCGCTGCGCCGTCTCCAATGTCGACCACCGACGGAACTGTCGCCGGTGTGAGCGCACGCCGCCACTGTTCCGATCCGTCACGGAGCGACAGCGCGACGATGTCGGTCGAAGTCGCCAGCACGACAGTTTCGTCGGCGACGACGGCCGCGCTTGCACTCGTGTCGTCACCGCCAGTAGCGGCTGCAGAAACATTTGCGTGCCATCTAACAGCTGGTGTCGTTGTTTCCAGTTGGACTGGCGCATAGCCTGTGTTCGCTGTATCGAACCGCGGTAAGGGCCACGACCCGTCGGGCAGTGTCTCGAAGCCGGGATTGTCGATACCCGGGTCCACGGTGTGTGATGGCTCTGGCTCGCCGTCGTCGGGGCACGTCGACGAACAGCCAGCGACGCTGGCGAATGTTCCGGTGGCGACCATTCCGAGAAATGTCCGCCGCGATGTGGAGGGCATCGACTGCTCGTTCCGGTAGCTACACAAAAAATTTTAATATGTTATTTTACTGAGAGGGGATCCGGCCCTCGTCGCCTCAGACGGTTCATTCGCCTTCGAAACGAGAGGCTGGACGAATCCCGCTCTACGATGTGATCGACGGCCTGTCTTAGCGGTAAATCCAGCAAACCTTAGTAAACTGTTCCCAATAGCGCTTCTATGGCCGAAACGACACTCGCTACGATAGACGAACTGTTGGAAGGCACGCTAGATGACGTGGACGACCCTGAAGCCCGATACAAACTCAGAAGTGCGCGACAACTTCTGCAAGTCGTTCAACAGCGACAGGACATCATCGATGAGGCTATCGACACTGCCATCGAAGATGAAGAAGTCCTGCAAAACCTCCGCGATCTCGGCTATACTGAGTAACGGCACTGTACACCTGTTGGCACAGAACAAGTCTTTTGTCTCTCTTCTCCAAGCTTCAGGCATGACAGCAGATACTGCCGAGCAGCTCAGAGCTGAATTAGAGGCGGTCTTCACGAACGCAGACTATCCCGTCGAAGAACCGATGGAACTGGTGCCGGCCCTGCCGGACGGTCCGGGTACGACATTCGAGGCAGGAGACATACGCGTCGGGGTGATGGACTTCGGCGCAGAGTACGCCGAGTATCAAGAGTATCCCTACGAGACGGCGGAGGCTCTCATCGACGACCTGATGACCGGGTTTCGGGAAGAAGGGCTGTTCGACTGAGTCGGCCGTTTTTCCCACCGCCTGACTGTGTGATGCGTATTTGCGACGGAGCAGTCACAACCGAGCGGTATCGATAACAACTACCAGAGTGTTCGCGACGGTACTGGTCAAGCTTCAGCGTCGTACCCCGCGTCCTCCACAGCGGCGATGAGTCGCTCTACGCTGATGTCGCCGTCGACAGACACCTGTTCGGCATCTCTGTCGGCGTCAGCGCCTTGCACTCCAGCCAGTGCTTCGATGGCCTCCTCAACGGCCTGCTCACAGTGACCGCAACTCATTCCTTCAACAGCCAATGTCGTGGACATAGCGATTACGACGACGTATGCACGGAACTTTTCGATTACGAACATCCGTCTTTAGCTAAGAGAGAAACCGCGTGACAGCAGCGGCTTATCGAGGCTTCTTTTCGAGAGGAATGAGGAGGCGATAGCTGTGTCCAACAGAGCCTCCTCATCGAGAATCATGCGTCGGCTCACTACACTGTTTCCCTCTGAGTTCCTCGAAGAGCACGCCGAGGAACTCGGCGTGGTCGAGCGAGAGGGTAAGCTCCAGATTCCTGTCCTCGTGTGGGCGCTCGTGTTCGGCTTCGCCGCAGGCGAGAGCCGAACACTCGCTGGGTTTAGACG